>DCDB01000310.1 GCA_002316215.1 Lachnospiraceae bacterium UBA1066
GAGACCCTGGACGCGCAAAAACCGCGCTTTCCTTGCCACAGGCACCCGAATCGTATATAATAAAGCTACATATCACATAGTTTAGCTTTCGGGAGGCTTTCAGATGGATTCCGACATAAAAGCGATCGAAGATCTTTCCCTAAATGCCTGGCCATCTCATCAGATGGAAGTCTACGACGGATGGATTCTCCGCTTTTCCTATTTTTATACGCACAGAACCAACTGTGTCGAGCAGATCGGAGCTTCTATTCTTCCCCTGGAAGATAAGATCAGCTATTGTGAAAGAATATACAGAAGATGGAACACTCCCTGCATCTTTAAGATCAGTCCTGTTTCGGATCCCTCGCTTGACTGGCTGCTCGAAAAGCGGGGCTATCGCATAGAGCATCGTATCAATGTCATGACCATGGACATTCCGTGCGTTCCGGAAGTTTCCGAACCTGCCGCTTTACCGGCGGACTGCCGGATTGATATTTCTGAACGTGTAAATGAAAACTGGCTGGAAGGTCTTTTTTCTTTAAAAAGGACAGACAATCCGATTCATCTTAAAATCGTCCCGTCGATGTACGCCGCCATCCCCAAGGACGAAATCGCTGTATCCGTCCTCCAAAGCGGACGGATTGCCGCTACCGGCCTAGGAATTCTGGATCGGGATTTTATCGGTATTTATGCCATTCACGTCAGAGAAGATTTAAGACGCAGAGGACTGGCCCAGTCTATCCTCCGGAAACTTCTTTGCGAAGGCCGGAAGAAAGGGGCTGAGAAAGCATATCTGCAGGTCGTCGCGGACAATCAGGCTGCTAAGGTTCTCTACAGAAAAGTCGGTTTCACAGCTATGTACAGCTGCTGGTTCCGTATTAAGGAGGTTTAATCCTATGTCTTTTTTATGGTTTCTATCTGAAATGCGCGTTCCCGTCCTTACTTATTTTCTGATGGGAATCAGTTATATCGGCACCCCTTTTGCCGTAGTCGGGATCATTGCCCTTTTTTACTGGAATATCAATAAGAAACTGGCCTATGGCATGAGTTTTTCTTTCTTCGTTTCCTGTCTGCTCTGCCAGGGAATCAAAATCATCGCACGTGTTCCCCGCCCCTGGCTTCTGGATCCGACCTTCAGTGCTGTTGACATCGCCATTCCTTCCGCAGGCGGCTATTCTTTTCCCAGTATCCACACGGCCGGCTCGACGGCTCTTTATATTTCCATGTTCCTTTTTTATAAGAAAAAAGGCGTCCGTTCCTTCTGTCTGGGTCTTCTTTCTCTCATCATTTTTTCGAGAATGTATTTAGGCTGCCATACTCCGCTGGATGTTACGGTCGCATTCATCATCACTCTTATCACGACGCTGGTCATCACTTTTTTCTGGAACAGATACGGAGATCAGAAAAAGGATGATGTTATCGTAGCTTTCTTTCTGGGCGCTCTGGCCGTTGCTCTCCTCGTTCTCGACGGTTCACTTTTTGGCAATGGAACTGTCGATTTCAGCAATGCAAAAGACGGTTTTGAAACAGCCGGCCTTGCACTCGGCTTTGTCTTCGGTTTCCCGCTTGAACGACGTTCCGTAAATTTCGTAAATGAAGCCCCCGGAGCAAAAAAGGCCCTGCGCTTTATCATCGGCCTTGCCGTCGCACTTATAATCGAGCTTGGCTTTAAGCTGCTGAACGATACAAATGTATTTCTGATTATTTTCCGCTATGCCCTGAACGGCTTCTGGATCACGTACCTCTGGCCCAAAATCTTCACGAGATACGAAAACGTACAGAAAAAGCCCGCAGTTTAGAACAAACAAGAATTATTGTCCTGGAAACAAGGAAGATGCCGGTCACCGCTATGCATGCGGTTACCGGCATCTTCTTTATTTATCGCTGCATCTTTTCTTACTCTGCTTCCCGTTACAGCTTTTCTTGCTCTTCTTACTGTCAGGGCTTTTTTATTCTTCTTTAAGATTTTTGAGAATTAGTCAGATAATCTTCAATCTTGCTCATAGCCTCTGTTTCGTCTTCGCCGTTGGCGGAAACCGTAACTTCTTCTCCGGCATCAAGTCCCAATGCCATCATTCCCATAATGCTTTTTGCATTTACACGCTTGTTTTCTGTTTCCAGATAAACATCGCTCTGGAACTGGCTTGCCACCTGCACCAGCAGGGCAACAGGCCTCGTTTCCAGCCCGCTGTCGAGCTGAATGGTAATCGCCTTCTTTGTCATAATATCCTCCTCTGAATCTTAAAGCTTTTAAAGCTAAAACTTCTTTCTCAACTCAGCTGCTGTTTCACCCAGCTTTCTCAGGCGATGGTTCACTCCGGATTTCCCAATTTTCGGATCCAGAAATCCCCCAAGTTCTTTGAGGCTCGCCTCCGGGTACTTAAGCCTTATCTCCGCTATATCGCGAAGAGCGGGCGAAAGTTCTGAAAAACCGCTGTGATCCCTGATAAATTCGATGTCCCTGATTTGACGGACGGATGAGACAGCCGTCTTTTTCAGGTTTGCCGTCTCGCAATTAACTCTGCGGTTGACGATTCCTTTCATTTCTCTTTCAACTCTTAAGCTTTCGAGATTCAGAAAGGAAAGACCGGCTCCCATCTTTCCGACCATGGTCACAATCTGTTCGCCTTCCTTAAGATAAACAACGAAAGACTTTTTCCGTCCGATAATCTTAGCATCAAGATCAAAGCTCCGCATTGCGGCCTGTACTTTATCAGCGGTTTCTGCCGACGGACAGACAATCTCAAGATGATAGTACTTTTCCGGTGTACTTATTGAACCTCCGGAAAGAAAAGCACCCCGAAGAAATGACTGCCTGCAGCACTCCATAGAAAGAAGCATGGCATGATTCATTGCCCTGGTAAGGCTGTCCGCAAAAGGCGGCGGCACAATCACGCGTTTCATGCCTTTCTTTCCATAGTTTTCAATCCCGATATCTGAAAAACCTATGTCTATATTAAATGCTTTTATTATCAAAGTAAAGACTTTTCTTGCCAGTTCGGGATTCTCCGTGCGGATACTCAGCGAACCTTCCGGCTCCGCATCCGAGCCTAAAATCCGGAAAATACCAGCTATTTCTGCTATTTCACAATGGCGCGCCGAAGGGATTATCCCGAAAAGTTCCTTCTTGACCGCGCTGGAAAAAGACATCATCTCACCTCGTATTCGCTTTGCTTGCGGATCGGATCGCGTCCGATGTCCCTGTGCTCGATCCGGATTCCATAATCCGTGTTTCTTGAAAGATTCTCATAGACGGCGTTTGCCAGGACAACCGAACGATGCCGTCCGCCTGTGCATCCGATGGCAATGATCAGCTGGTTTTTTCCTTCCGAAATATAATTCGGAATCAAAAAATTCAGCAAGCCATCGAATTTATCCAGAAATTCCCTGCTCTGGCTGTAGGACATGACATAATCCCGCACAGGTCTGTCATTTCCCGTCAGCGTACGCAGCGTATCCACATAGTAAGGATTTGGAAGAAACCGGACATCCATGACAAGATCAGCATCCGTTGGTATCCCGTATTTATATCCGAAAGACAGAACCGTAATATATAGATTCTTAAAGGTCTTATCCTGGATAAAGATCCTGCTGATTTCTTTTTTCAGGTCATGCGTAAAAAGCTGGCTCGTGTCAATAATATAATCCGCCTTTTTTTTCAGGAACGCCATCTTTTTTCTTTCCAGAGCGATCCCGTCTTCCACGCGTCCGTTCGGTCCGGCCAGAGGATGCGTACGCCGGGTTTCCTTGTAACGCTTAATCAGCGTTTCATCGGAGGCATCAAGGAAAAGGATCTCAAACTTTACGCCGTTATTCTCGAGCTCCTTAAGGATCCCCTCAAGCCTGTCCAGCTGATCCCCGCTGCGGATATCGATTCCGAGAGCAATCTTTGTTATCTCCGCCGAAGATCCGTCCATGGAAATCTCTGCAAAAGGCTTAATAAGTGAAATCGGAAGATTATCAACGCAGAAGTATTCCGCATCTTCCAGAAAATGAAGTGCACTGCTCTTTCCCGCCCCGGACATGCCGCTGACAATAACAATTTTCATTTTTCGTCCCCCGGCTCATTAAAATTCCCGAGAAAGCGGACTTCCGGATGAAGTTCCACACCCGAGTCTGCCTTTACCTTTTCCCGGACAAGGCAGATCAGACCGTAAACGTCTCCGGCCGTCGCATTTCCCGAATTAACAATAAAACCGCAGTGCTTCTCGGAAACCTGGGCTCCTCCGAAACGCATTCCCCGAAGTCCCGCATCCATGATAAGCTTTCCCGCAAAATAACCTTCCGGCCTTTTAAAAGTACTTCCGGCGCTCGGCATGTTAAGCGGCTGTTTCGTCTGCCTCCTCAGCATCAATTCGTTCATAGTCTCTTCAATCCTTTTCGGTTCCCCCTTCTTCAGGGATATGGCCGCCGACAGGACGATATAGCCCTTATCCATAATGACAGATCTCCGGTAGCCCATGTGAAGTTCTTCCGCCGGTATCACTTTTTTTACATTATTTTCGTCCAGAACCGTAACGGAAGCAAGGACGTTTTTCATTTCCCCGCCGTAAGCGCCCGCGTTCATCGTGCAGGCTCCGCCGAGTGTCCCCGGTATTCCGCCGGCGAATTCAAAACCGGTAAGGCCTGCAGTAAGAGCCACCGCCGCAATGGCCGAAAGCAGGGCGCCGGCCTCGGCGCAGATTTCGTTTCCCTCACAGCTAATCTTATTCATGTTCTTAAAAAGCTGGATAACCGTACCCCGGTATCCGCTGTCTGAAACAAGGAGATTGCTCCCGTTGCCCATAATAAAAAACGGTTCATTTTCGAAAGTGCAGATGTCAATAAGCTTTTGCAATTCTTCCTGAGAATGCGGCACAGCGAAGAAGTCAGCCGGGCCTCCTACCCGAAATGTCGTGTGATCCTTCATCGGTTCATCGGCAAAAACGTTTTCCCGTCCGACAATATTTGCTAACCGTTCTCCGATTTCCCTTTTTTCCTTCATTTCAGCCTGTCTCCTATCCATTCTTAATTGCATTCCCCTAATATTTCCGCTATACTAAGAAAAAAGCAAGGGGGCTGCGAAATATATGGCTTCTGAATTCTTTAATCCCGATAACAAAGTTATGTCCATCCTCTCCAGGATAGGCGATATTATGCTGATCAGCATCTGCTTTACAATCGCAAGCCTTCCGGTCTTTACTCTGGGTGCATCGGCTTCCGCCGGATACCGTGATATGATGAAGGTAGTAGACGAAAGCCAGACTTATACACTGAAGGGCTTTTTTACTGCTTTTAAAGAGAATTTCAAGAAAGGGACACTGCTCTGGCTGATTTTTCTTGCCATTGGTCTCATTCTTACAGGAGATCTCTATTTCTCCTGGCAATCTTCTTCAGGTATCCTGAATGCTGCAAAATATATCTTCATCATCCTTGCAGCCTATTACGTCATGACGATTATTTATCTGTTCCCGATTAATGCCACTTTCGAGAACACGATAAAAAATACGATAAAAAATTCCGCTCTCATGGCGATCCGCCATCTTCCATGGACTTTCCTGCTCATGGTTATCTGGACGCTTCCGGCCATACTCTGTATCTTTATTGCGAACCTCTGGGTTTACCTTGCACTAATCATGCCCGTCTTCGGATTCGGTCTGCAGTTTTTTGCTTCAGCCTATATCTTCAATCACATATTCCGCAAATTCTACATTCCAAAGGAAGAACCTCCCGAAGACAGCCCTGAAATCTGAGTCAGGTCTTCAAGCAGCAGTTTCGGGATCGATTTTTCCTGTTCCGCTGTTGTTTCCCGGATTTCTCTTTCTTCCGTATCCTGATTGCCGGTATCCTGGCAGAGTTTCTGTAACTACCTGAACTATTAATATTCACAGCTTCTTAAATATGCAGCAATCGGTCGTTAGCGATCAGTCCGGCTGATTAATTTTCGTTTCACCAACTGCCCGTATCCTAGTTGCCGGTATCCTCATTACCGGTATCCTGATTGCCGGTATCCTGATTGCCGGTATCCTGATTGCCCGTATCCTGTTCTTCCGTCGTATCCTGTGTGCCTGTATCCTGAGCTGCTGTATCAGCCTGTGACGCCGTATTTTCCGCTGCAGCCGCCTCTTCCGCGGCTGCTGCCGTTTCCGCAGAAGCATCGGCAGTCTGTGCCGTGTTGGTGCTCAGATAAGATTTTGCCGTCGTAGCTTTGACCGTATTCGGGAAAGTACTGATAATCAGCTGGAAATTCGTATCCGCATTCGCAGAATCTCCGCTCAAACGGTATGAATGCGCCAGATAATTAAGGATGTCGTAATCCGTAGCATCGATCGCCTTGGCCGCCTCCAGCTGTGCTATAGCCGTCGTATAGTCCTGACTGTCAAAGGCAGCAACGCCGGCGGCCTTGTATTGCGCCAGCATGATTGTTTTAAGCTGTGCAAAAAGCTTGTCATAAACCGCCTTGGCCTCGACGGAAAGCTGCGAGGTATCGACTGCAGCAAGAGCATTCGCAGCCGTATCCTGAGAATTGTTATTTGCCGCGTTAACCGCTTTTGCAAGGTTCTCGTAGGCATCTGCCTTCTTATTCGCTGCATCAATCTGCGAATTTGCCGTTGCCACCGTTTCTTCAGAAGCTTTTATCTGGTCATTCAGCGTCTGAAGCTCTGCAGTGTCCACTGCCATATCAGATGAATACTTGGTTACTTTTTCGTCCGCTGACCGGCTGATGGCTGCAGCCCTTGCCGGCATGAAAAGAAACCATACCGTTGCGGCTCCGATCAGTATTCCGAGGATAAGATTGAATACAACCGTCCCGGCAGAAGTTTCCCGGAATGCAGGCGGCTGGATAACCGCATGAGGATCCGACGAGACCGTCTGCAGACGCGTATCCGTTTCCGCAAACCTTTTTTCATTGTCCCGGTTGGACCAGATGGAAAATCTTGACTCCAGTGTTGTCGCTGTCCCTGTCCGCTCATCTACTTCATGCAGAAAGCGCAGCGTCGTCGTGTTCGTCTTGTCAATCTTAATCGCTTTTTTAAGAAGCTTGCGGGCTTTTTCATATTCCGCCTTGTGGATATACTGAAGCGCCAGCAGGTGATAGCCCTTTATCGGTTTGGGGTTCTGCGCCAGGATCTTTTTGAGCTGGATCATTGCCACATCTTCATTGCCGTTATGGCAGTTCTCCAGGGCTATATTATATTTCTTTATAGTCTGGTTGATGACGTCGAGCCGGTTGGCATCCTTCTGAAGATTTTCAATATATTCAGATGCAATATTGTTATTCGGCTGGATATTCTTGGAAATGACCCACTCAGACAGAGCTGCTACCACTTCACCGGTCTCGAAATAGACAAGACCCAGAAGATTTCTTGCAGAAATATTCAGCTTGTTAAATTTCAGGCTTCTCCTGAGCTGATCAATAGCTCCGCTCAAATCTCTTACCTGCGCCTTTTCCAGTCCCTGGTTGTAATAAAGACCGGATAGAACGATTGCCTGTTTCTGAACAGAAACATCACAGCCGCATTTTGGGCAGTAGGCAGATTCTGTCAGTTCTGCGCCGCAGTTCATGCACTTCATGATTTACCTGTCCCTTTCGCTGACGGAGGTCTCCTTCAGCATTTCCTTAAGAATATCAATAACATCGGTCAAATCGCGCGAGTAAATAGCCCCCTCTGCTTCATCGACATCAAGGCTTGGTTTGAATTTCTTCAGTTCCTCATCATAGTTTATCATTTATAAGCTCCTTTATCCTGCCTGCAAGGTAGAGGCTTCCGCATATAAAAAGGCAGCCGTTTCCTTTCCTTGCACAGGCGTTCCGGTATGCCTCCGCCGGATTCCCTACGGCCTGCACATCCTCAATTCCGTTTTCCCTGAAAAGCCCGGCTAACCTCTCCGCAGTTTCCCGCCTTTTACCTGCGATCTCCGTCGTAACGGCATACGCCACCGGAAGCCCCCGGGCCAGCTCATGGATCATGCCGGCATAATCTTTATCGTTTACAGCGCCGAAAAGAAGTCCCGCGGGTTTTCCGCCCGCAATCTTCTCAGCCGCCTCAATGAAACGCCGGATACCGTCCTCGTTATGCGCCCCGTCAAGATACACGCCGGGCTGAATTTCTTCCATTCGCCCCTCCCAGACGGTTTCGGAAATTGCTTTCTTGATTTTTTCCGTCGTAAGATCCCTGAAAATGCTGTTCCCTGAATTCTTCAGCACGGAAATTGCAAGAAGGCTCAGGGCTGCATTTTCCGCCTGATAAGGCGCCGGACTTGATATCCTAAAAGACGTATTACCATAATAGCGAAAGGAAGTCGAAAAATCAATCTTCCCCGCTCCGTTTCCTGAAATTTTATAATCCCCGCTGCGCATCGGAAAAGCGGGTGCGCCTTTTCTTTCCGCGGCTGCGCGGATGACACGCGCTGCCTCTTCGTTTGCCGCGTCATAAATGCAGGGCACACCGGCTTTGATGATTCCTGCTTTTTCTCTGGCAATCGCCTCCGCCGTATCGCCAAGATACTGCATATGGTCAAGGCTTACAGATGTAATAACCGCCAAAAGCGGATGCTCCAGCGTATTTGTCGCGTCCAGCCGTCCGCCCAAGCCTGTTTCAATCACGGCAATATCGGCTTTCATTTCCGAAAAATAAACTGCCGCCATAAGATAAAGAAATTCAAAATAAGAAGGGTGCGGCAGGCCTTCTTCTTGCATTTTCTGTATACATAGCCGGACCTTTTCAAATACGCCTGAAAATTCCTCTTCGGAAATCATTCCGCCGTCAATCCGGAAACGTTCCCTCATGCTCACAAGATGAGGCGAGGTAAAAAGAGCGGTCTTAAGGCCCCCGGTCCTGAAAACAGAGGCGAGGTAGGCACAGACACTTCCCTTTCCGTTTGTTCCCGCGATGTGTACAGAAGAATAATCACGGTCAGGGTTTCCGAGACGTTCAAGGCAAAGACGCGTATGCGCCGGCGGATTCTTCGAAGAAAACCGGGGAATCTCTTCAATATAAGCTGTCTGTTCCTCATAGGTCATATCAGTTTTCTCCCAGCTTTCCGACGCCGTATACAAGCGTGTTGGAATGGCTTAAGATCTGCCCGTCACTTGAGTTGCTCTGCTGCCCTACATTTACCCAGTCCCCCGCCTTAAGAGTTGCCTCCGTCGCAAGAAGCGTGGTGCTGCTGATATAGGAAGTTTTTTGCTGCTTGTCATTTACCGTCAGAACACTCGACTGGGTAAAGTTCTTTCCGTGTATATAATAAATCCCTTTATCCTCGTCCACAGTCTCGATGCTGTCCAGCGTGATGTTCTTAACGCCCATGGCAAGTACCGTCTGGGAATAAGGCTGCGACTGTCCGTAGACATAGTGCTTTCCGTATAGAATATCATACTGCAGCACCTGCATATCATAAAGATAATTCTCGGATTCCTGCATCGTCTGCTGAAAATTGAACATCGTGCCTTCATGTATGCCGGCCTTTCCGAAGACATCCGCCATAGCCTGGTACGCAGTAATGTTCTTATGTTCCCCGGCAAGTCCGATATTGTCCCAGATAAGATAGCGTGTCTGATAAATCGTTCCGGTCGAAAGGTCGCTGTCCGCAAGCCCCATCGTCGGCAGATGGTCTCCGTAAAGAAGGAGGATCGTCGGCTCATCCCTTGTCGAAAGATAATCCGTCAGGTCTTTTACAAAGGTATCCATCTCATGGATTTCATTCACATAATATTCCCACTGGCAGTTCTTTTCATCCGTTGAAGCGCCGGAAACCGTTATAGCAGGATTGTCAATAACTTCTTCTGTCGGATAGGCACCGTGCCCCTGTACGGAGACTGTGAAGACAAAATCCTGGTTTTCATCGTCATCCAGAGCGTCCGCAATACACGGAATGAGGTTCTCATCCCTCATCCAGCCAGTCTCATTTACATCATCCTGCGTATCCATATACTCGTCTGAGGTAAAAGTATTGAAGCCAAGATTCGCGTAGACGCTCTTCCTGCTGTAAAAATTAGCGTAATTATCGTGTATGGCATGGGAAGTATAGCCAAGGTTTTCGAGATCGTACGCAGCGCTTTCGCATGCTTCGGACTTCAGGATACCCTTATAGGGATATTCCCCCGCTCCGAAAAAGCGCAGGGACATGCCGGTCAGTGTTTCAAATTCCGTGTTAACCGTACCGGCGCCAACCGTCGGAACTGTATAAAATCCCGAAGTATACTCTTTGGAAAGCGCATGCCAGTTCGGCAGGGGATCCTCGGAAAATTTCAGCCACCGGACGTCTGTTGCGTCGAAGAAAGATTCCAGCTGCACAACGACAATATTCGGCATATTATCCGTGTCCGTTTCCGCAATCTTCCCTTCCGAATCCACGATTCCCTGGACAAGGGCTGCCGAATAATTATCCGGCTGATTGATTCCCGTGTCGAAAAGAGTTACAAGAAAGCAATAGGGAAAACCGTAATCCTGATAGGCAAATGCAATATTTCCGAAATATGAAGACAGCTGCTTCATAGCCAGATTCAGCTGCGTAAGCCCGTAGAAACCGATGCCGGCAGCCAGAAGTCCCGGAAGGACGGCCTTCCAGTGCATTTTCCCCTGATACTTCGGAGCCCTGAAAAAGAAGAATACAAGAAAAACGACCAGTCCCACAAGAGCGGCGGCAATCAGGATCATTATGACCGGATTCAGGTATTTTCCGGCCACAGCCAAACCTTCGCCGATATTCCCAAGATCCGGTCCGGTAAATGGCGTAACACGGTTCGCCAGCAGGACGCTGTTGGTTACAGCAAAAAGAGCCCAGATAAAAGCAATGGCTGAACGCAGGAAAACGCGGCGGCGCACCAGAAAGACGGGAAGCGTCGTCACGAAAATCAGGATCGTATTATAAAAAAACACTTTTGTGCGGTCGTTAAAAAAGATACAGGCTGCAATAAAAGAATGGCGTGCCAGCCATTCAATCACAAAATAGCCGAAAAAACAGGCGGCAAAATGCAGGAGCAGGGCGTAGCGGTTGCAGAAAGCGGTCAGCGCCGCTTTATCCGGCTTGCGGAATACAGGCCCGCGCCCTGCTTTTTGTTCTGTTTTCTTTTCCTCATCTTCCAAATTTATTTTTTGCCTTTCTTTCAGACGAAATCCTCTGCCTGCATTCCGGCCGCCGTAAGCATTCTATACCATCCCCCGGCTAAAAGACGGGCTTTCCCTCTTTTCACCGGAAGCAGACATGTTTTCTTTTTTGATCTTTGCAGAAGCCGGACTTCAGCCCTGCTTCGTATAACCGGCCAGCTGATCGACAATCTGCTGCTTCACCGCCTTGTATTTCGCCAGCTTTTCTCTTTCTTCGGCGATTTTCGCCGCCGGCGCCTTGCCAAGGAAATTCGGATTTCCCAGCATGCCCTCGCCGCGCGCTATTTCTTTGTCCATCTTTGCATTTTCCTGGTTCAGGCGGGCGATTTCCTTTTCCCTGTCAACCAGTTCATCCAGCGGAATGTACGCTGTCGCGCGTGACGTCACCACTGTCACGGCATCATCGCCTACGCCTTCTTTTCCGGACTGTATTCTCACTTCTGTTGCAAAGACCATGCGCTCCATGCCGGCCAGAGTATCTTTCAATATCTCAAAATCCCGGCAGGCCGCTTCATCCTTGCCGACAATTGTAAGCTCCGTCTTGGTTCCCGCCGGAACATTCATCTCCATACGGATTCCACGTATTCCCCGGACAAGCTCCTGGTACTCTCCGATCAGTCTCTCATCCTCCGGGAAATTTCTGTCTT
The DNA here is from genome assembly GCA_002316215.1 of Lachnospiraceae bacterium UBA1066. Lineage (GTDB taxonomy): Bacteria > Bacillota > Clostridia > Lachnospirales > Lachnospiraceae > Chordicoccus. The sequence goes on from DCDB01000310.1 coordinate 11,717, forward strand.
CCCTGTATTTCGGCCATTCCGCTGTCATAATTGTTTTTTCCGACGGAAGCAGCGTACAGTAGATTTCCTCCGTTATAAACGGCATATAGGGATGTAAAAGCTTCAGCGCTTCCGTAAGAACCGTCCGCAGCGTCCAGAGTGCTGCATCTGCTGAAATACGAAGGTCTTCAGAATCATTTTTCTTCACAAGACGCAGTTTTGCAATCTCAATATACCAGTCGCAGAATTCCTCCCAGAGGAAATCATGGATTTTCTGGACAGCGATGCCGAGTTCAAAGCGTTCCATATTGTCTGTAACTTCTTTGGCAATTGTATTCACTCGCGAAAGGATCCAGCGGTCAGCCGGACGCAGGTCTTCCGCCGAGGGCTCCGGCAGTTCTTCTTCCGGGAGATTCATCATGATGAAGCGGCTGGCGTTCCATATCTTGTTTGCAAAATTCCGGCTGGCTTCAACCTGCTCCCAGTAAAAACGCATATCGTTTCCGGGCGCATTTCCCGTCACAAGCGTAAGGCGCAGCGCATCCGCGCCGTATTTGTCAATAACCTCAAGCGGATCGATTCCGTTCCCAAGCGACTTGCTCATCTTCCGGCCCTGGGAATCACGAATGAGTCCGTGGATCAGGACGTGGCGGAAAGGACATTTCCCGGTCTGTTCGATCCCTGAGAAGACCATACGGATAACCCAGAAGAAAATGATATCGTAGCCGGTCACCAAAACATCTGTCGGATAAAAATATTTGAATTCCGGCGTCTCTTTCGGCCATCCAAGCGTCGAAAAAGGCCAGAGAGCAGAAGAAAACCAGGTATCCAGAGTATCCGGATCCTGCTCGAATTCCGTCCCGCCGCAGTCCGGGCAGGTGTCCGGCATCTCCTTGGCAACGATCATCTTTCCGCATTTCCTGCAGTAATAAGCCGGAATCCTGTGCCCCCACCAGAGCTGACGCGAAATGCACCAGTCGTGGATATTCTCCAGCCAGTGAAGATAAATCTTGTCAAAGCGTTCCGGAACGAAAGTCAGTTCTCCGCTCTTAACAGCCTCAATAGCCGGTTTTGCCATTTCATCCATCCGGACAAACCACTGCTGTTTGATCATCGGCTCGACCGTCGTTCCGCAGCGGTCATGTGTGCCGACAGCGTGCGTACATGGCACCACCTTCACCAAAAGACCGAGTTCTTTAAGGTCGTCCACCATCTTTTTTCGTGCTTCATAGCGGTCCATACCGGCGTATTTTCCGCATTGGCCGTTCATGGTGCCGTCGTCATTTAAAATATTGATTTCTTCAAGATGATGTCTCTTCCCGACCTCAAAATCGTTCGGATCGTGCGCCGGCGTGATCTTCACACAGCCTGTACCGAACTCCATGTCGACATATTCATCGGCAATAACCGGAATAACGCGGTCCGTAAGCGGAAGCTTAAGCAATTTCCCGACAATCCCGGTATAGCGTTCATCTTTCGGATTCACTGCCACAGCCGTATCGCCTAACAGTGTCTCCGGGCGCGTCGTCGCGATCTCGACGAACTTTCCCTCTTCGCCTGCAACAGGATAATTGATATGCCAGAAATTCCCCTCCTGATCCACATGCTCAACCTCAGCATCTGAAATTGTCGTCCTGCAGACCGGGCACCAGTTAATAATCTTCGAGCCTTTATAAATATACCCTTTTTCATAAAGCCGGAGAAAAACCTCCTGAACAGCGTCGGAGCAGCCTTCGTCCATTGTAAAGCGTTCCCGCTCCCAATCCGCCGACGAACCCATCTCATGAAGCTGACGGATAATCCTGCCGCCGTACTCCTTCCGCCATTCCCAGCAGTATTTCAGGAACTCTTCGCGCCCGATTTTTTCTTTATCGATGCCCTGCTCCCTTAAGTGCTCCGTGACCTTGACTTCCGTCGCTATAGCGGCGTGATCCGTGCCCGGCTGCCACAAAGCTTCATAGCCCTGCATTCTCTTCCAGCGGATCAGGATATCCTGAAGCGTGTTGTCAAGCGCATGGCCCATATGCAGCTGTCCCGTGATATTAGGCGGCGGCATCACAATCGTAAAAGGCTTTTTGTCCGGATTTACTTCTGCATGGAAGCAGCCCTGATCCATCCATTTCTTATAGAGCCTTTCTTCAAGGCCCTTCGGGTCATACGTTTTTTCAAGTTCCTTTTTCATTTTTTCCTCCGTAAAATGCAGCCCCGCGCTTTAGCGCAAGGGCTGTCTTACGTCAGTTTTCCTGCGTAGCCGTTGTATCAACCGTATTTCCGCCGTCATAGGAAGCATACGGTGAAGCCTGTCCCTCCGGCTGGGCGTCTGAGACCGTCTGCATCGAAAGCAGTTTCTGCTTCAGATCCCCTTCCAGCTTCTGGAGCTCCACTTCCGCCTGAGCCCGCTTCTCGCGTCCGTCCGCCTGGATCTTCTGGACTTCATCAAGCGTCGAGATCAGAGATTCGTTCGTATGCTTTAACGTCTCCATATCAACGATACCGCGTTCGGAAGCCTGAGCCGTCTCAATCGTCGCCTGCTTCAGTTTATCCGCATTCTGCGTTAAGAGTTTATTCGTCATATCCGTCACCGCCGCTTCAGCCTTGGCTGCATTTGTCGAATCTTCAATCCCGAGGGCCAGCACCATCTGGTTCTTCCAGAGCGGAATCGTATTCACGATCGTCGACTGTATCTTCTCGACCATCATCGTGTCATTGCCCTGAATCATGCGGATCTGCGGAGCCGTCTGGATCGACACCATCCGTGTGAGTTCCAGATCATGGACCTTTTTCTCAAAACGGTTGCACTGCTCCTCAAGATCCCGCGCCGCCTGCGCGTCTTCCGGAAGACCGCTCTTCTGCGCTGCCGCCTTAGCCGCCGGCAGGTCGTTCTTTTCAACCTCTTCCAGCTTTTTCTTCCCGGCAAGAATGTACATCGTCAGTTCCTTATAGTAGGCAAGATTGGAGCTGTACATCTTATCCATGGTTGCGACATCTTTCATCAGCAGGATCTGGTGTGCCTGCAGAGACTGGGCAACTTTATCCACGTTGAGAGAAGCCTTGTCGTATTTTGCCTTCAGCTCCGTCACCTTTTTTTCAGGTTTCTTAAAGAAACCGAAGAAACCGCCGCCCTCTTCACGGTCAGGATCGAAATCTTTAAGATTCGTGATGACACCTGTCAAAAGGTCGCCGACCTCGCCGAGATTGCGCGTCTTGACATTCTGAAGCGCCGCATCCGAGAAATCCGCCATCTTTTTCTGTGTACCCGCACCGTACTGGAGAATGGAATTTGTATCGGCCAGGTTAATCTGCTTTGAAAACTCGAGGACCTGCTTTTTTTCCGCATCGCTTAAGATCTTATCGTCAATAATGGCCTTATCGGCGCTCTGCGTCGCAGGAACGCTGATGTCCTGCTCGGGCGCTGATCCGAAAACAAGCTGGGGAGCCGCAGTATCCGGCTGGACAGAAACTGCCTGAGCCGCGTATTCGCCAAAAGCATCCGATGCTGTTTTCACCTGCGCTGAAAGATTCGCCGCTTCCTGCTGCACTTCATTTACCGTACTGTCATCCATGATTTCTTCCTCCTCATTACTGCACTTTTATTTTTTGTTCTTGTTCATTTTCCTTTGCGGCATCAATCTGCTTTTTCAATTCATCGAGCGTGGGGCCTTCTTCCATAGCTTTTCGCTGCGCTTCCTTCATCCGCATCGCTTCCAGATCGTCCGGCGTGAGCCCCTGCTGTCTGAGGACGGTCTTCATGACGCTGATATCCGTTGAAACATCCAGAGCTTTGTCCTTAAAAAAGCTGTCCAGGAGCTTTTCGAAAGCATCATTGATGGTGTCGAGAGTCCCTTCGATTTCTTTTTTCGCCGAGGTAATATTCTCGCCCTGCACCGGCTGGGCATCCATTTCCTCGTAAGCGCCGATCAGTTTCGCCGTCGTCGGAAGATAGTAGTCCATAAACATATTAAGGTTATGCGCCAGTTCCGGCTGCTTACGTACCTGCGCGAAAATCTTCGTTACAATATTTTCCATACGGGACAGCTTTTCGGAAACACCCGCGTCCGCAATTGCGTCGTTTGCCTTCCGGATCGTTGCGATATAGGCATTGCCCTTATCGAGGACGGCCTTTACATCCGCAGGGATCGTGCTGTCGGCCGCTGCAGAAGACGTCTGCTCGGCCTTGAGCGCACGGGCATTCTTTTCCGTCTCCTGATACTGGCTGTAAAGCGTATCTGAGGCGATAAAGCAGGTCTCCTTCTCGTCAAAATGCCCCTGCTTGATCATGCCGGAAGCCGTCAGCGCCTTGAGTTCCTTTACAACTGTTTTTTCAGAAAGGCGGGTCTCCTTTGCAAGCTCATCAATATCGGCGTACAGATTCGGCGAAAGTATTTTCTGGTATTCCGCAAAATGAGAAGCCTGGGAAGAGTTTTTATTTCCGAAATACGTCATAAGCCCCGAGCCGGCTGTCAGAATCAGAAAAAAGACAGACAGCGGACGCGTAATGGCAAGAACAAGGGGAACAGACGAAAAGAGAGCAAACGCACCGACGCCTGCCGTTAAAAGGCCAAAAAGGATAAGCCCGGCAATTCCGAAGCCAAAGAGGACTTTTCCTCCCAGAGCTCCCTGCACGGGTTTAAAATACGGGTTTTCGGGCGTTTTGCGTGAAGCGTATGCTGCCGCGGACTGCGCCGTGTTCCCCGTTCCGTTTCCCCGGGCATACCCTGCGCCTCCGTTTCCGTAAACTCCTCTGCTGCTCCCTGCGCCGCTGTTTCCGCAGGCTCCCCGGCTGTTCGCATTTCCGCAGGTTCCCCCGTTATTCACAGCCCCGCCGTTTCCGCCGGCGTTCCGGTAATCCTGCGCATTGCTCATATGCCCGCCGCGATATTTATTCTGTCCGTACTGTCTGCGCACGGAATCATAGAGATCCTGCTGCGATGCCGGCTTGAAAATATTTTTGATCTGGCTGCTCATATTGGAATAATTATTGGTGGCAACCGCATGATCGACAATATCGAGGACTTTATTTACCGAATCCAGGACGTTATTCGTATCTGACATTTATTTTTCCTCTGACTTGCATTGATTCCCGCTTTACTAAAATAAGATAAATATAAACTCTCTTAAAATACCGTGATTCCTTAATATCCCCCGGCCGCCTCTGTATCTTTCGTCCCGGCCGTTCTCCTGCTTATCCCGCCAGTGAGCCGAAGATAGTACCCCAGTCCGTATCCATAAAGGACAGCACCGGCAGAAGCTTCGACCAGTTCAGGTAAAATACCGCGATTCCCGCAAGGATCAGCAGGTTCCCGATCACCTTTTTCTTCGTTACAGGCTCCCGGAAGAAGATAAAGCTTAAAATGACAACCCATATATTGCCAATCGATTCCATAATCGGGCCGTTCTTATACTGGACCCCTTTTGCATAGGCGATAATCGTCAGGAACATCCCTGCAAACATCAAAAGATAGCCGAAAACGACCTTCCAGTTCAGATATTCCTTTATAACATTGGCATGCGGCTCCATCGCGCTTTTTTTAAGAAGTACCTGGGCAAATGAGGCTACCGTTGCCGAGAGAGCAATTAAAAGGATCCACGGGCTAATTCCGCTACTTTGCATCCTGGTTCACCAATATAACCCCTGTAAAAATGATCAGGATCCCGAGCGTATTCGCGATCGTAATCCTGTCGCCGAAGAGCAGCATTGCCCAGAGCATTGACCAGAAAATAGCCGTTGCCCTGTTTGCATACGCAATGGACAGATCAAAGTGCTTGATGATCTGCTGCCAGAAGATTGCATAAATGCCGAGACAGACCACCTCCATCCCGACCCAGAAAATCCACATGAAAGAAAAAGCCTTGAAATTCGACGTCATCTTTGAGCAGATTCCCGAACCGGTATAAACAATGACCGCCAGCTGGATCAGAAGAATCGACAGAAAAGTTGATTTTTTCTTCGCTCCTGCCGCCGCTTCCGCGGGTTCATTTACAGAAGACATATTTCTCCTTTCTTAACGTGTCTAATATGAGCTGCCCGCTTTCCGTAACATCTCCGTCCTGCCGCGCCGCTCCTTATATGGAAGTTATCATATCATATTTTCAAAAAAAGCAAAATACCTACTCGCATCTTTCAAAAATATGATACACTATAAAAAGCGGAAGAATCCGCATTTTATTGAAAATGAGGAGAGGGAAACAATGGACGATTTGAACGGAAATACGGAAGAAAAAGAAACTGTAAACCAGGCGGAGGCCGAAACGGCAGCGCAGGCTGCGCAGGAAACGGCACCGGCTGAAGAAGCTGCACCGGCAAAAACCGCTGCGCCGGAAGCTGCGGTACCGGCTGAAGGTATGGAAGATTATGCCAAAGAGCTTAATTCTTCTATGCGCAAGATCAAAGCCGGCGATGTCGTAGAAGGAACCGTTGTCGGCGTATCAGATACCGAAGTTACGGTTGACCTTCAGTATTATGCAGAAGGCATTATCCGCTTAACGGATTATTCCGGCGATCCTTCATTTTCTGTCCGTCAGGATGTACATCCCGGAGACAGGATAAACGCGGTTGTCCTTCGGATGGATGACGGCCACGGCAATATCCTTCTTTCACGGAAAGATGCAGCTGAAGCTGAAGCGTGGGACGAATTCAAAAAAATGATGGACGAGAAAACAGCCGTGGATGTTAAGGTTGCCGAATCCGTCAAAGGCGGAGTCGTCGCCTATCTGAACGGGGTCCGTGCATTTATTCCGGCTTCCAAGCTTTCTCTTGAATATGTCGAGAATCTGGACACATTTGTCGGCCAGACCATTCCCGTCCGCGTAATCACAGCCGAAAAAGAAGGAAAGAAGCTTGTCTTAAGCTCCCGTGACGTCCTGCGCGAAAACCGCGATAAGGAAAAAGCACAGATGGTCTCCAACATGCAGGTCGGCCTTGTAACGGAAGGTACTGTGGAATCTCTTCAGACTTACGGCGCATTTGTAGGTCTCGGAAACGGAATCGACGGGCTGGTGCACATTTCACAGATTACAAATGCAAAACGCATTAAGCATCCTAAGGAAGTCCTCACCGTCGGCGACAAAGTCAAAGTTAAAATCATTGCCGTCAAGGACGGAAAGATTTCTCTTTCCATGAAAGCACTGGAAGACGCGGAAGCCCGCCCGGTTGAAGAAGAAAAGGTGGATATTCCGAAGTCTGAGGCTCTGACGACAAATCTCGGCGCTCTTCTTAAGGGAATCAGGCTCAGCTGATATCCGGAGTGTTTTTAGTATACACAGACTCCGCTGGAATCCGGGGTGTCTTTAGTATGCGCAGACTTCGCTGGAATTCGGAGTGTCTTTAGTATGCGCAGGCTCCGCTGAAACTCAGGTCTTTAGTATTCCCGGAGGACGAGTTCCGTAATGCCGGGGTTCGCCCCGTTTTCAACGCGAAGAACCCGGGGATTCCGTCCCCAGCCGAATTCTTCCTGCGCCATTTTCCGAAGGGCCGTTCCTCCGTGATAGCCGTGGATAAGCCTGATGCGGTAAACGCTTTTATCCGCACTCATCACTTTTTTTTCCACGCAGGCCAGGGCTTCTTCATAGCGAAAGCCGTGAAGATCAATTTCAATAATTCCTCCGGTCATACCATTCTCCTTTCAGAAACAGATTGAATCCCGCGGCGCATAAGCCGCGGGATTATTTTACCTTTATAAAACATTGCCTGCCTTCTATTTTTTATGCCCGAAATCCAGTTCGATACCCTCATCCAGATGCTCCGAAACGTACTTTCCGTCCTTCTTCCGCTGGCGGACGCATTCCGTAAGCAGATATTCTATCTGCCCGTTCAGGGATCGGAAATCATCGTCCGCCCATGCAGACAACTCCGCATACAGCTTTTTTGAAAGACGCAGAGGCACCTGTTTTTTTTCATCCGGCATCAATAAAGGCTCCCGGAATTAATAACCGGCTGCGCGTCCCTGTTCCCGCAGAGGATGACCAGAAGGTTGGATACCATCGCGGCTTTCCTTTCTTCATCCAGGTTTACGATATCATCTTCATTCAGTTTTTCCAGAGCCATCCGAACCATCCCGACAGCTCCGTCGACAATCATTTTCCGGGCGTCAATAATAGCGCTTGCCTGCTGCCTCTGCAGCATAACCGCGGCGATCTCCGATGCATAGGCCAGATAAGTAATACGGGCCTCGATCACCTCAATACCTGCAACATTGACCTTGTCCTGTATTTCTTTCCGGATGCGCTCCGCAACAATTGAACTTGACCCCCGGAGGCTGCCCTCATCCGGGATTCCGTCTCCGGTCGTATCAATATCCGGTGCAACGTCGTAAGGGTAAATCCTGACGATATTGCGAACAGCACTGTCGCATTGCAAAGAAAGATACTCCTTATAATTATCGACGTTAAAAGCAGCCTTTGCCGTATCCGTTACGCGCCACATAACAGCGATACCGATTTCCACAGGGTTTCCGAGGACATCATTGATCTTCTGCTTGCTGTTGTTGAGCGTCATGATCTTCAGCGAAATCTTACGGTTGATTGCGTAAATGCTGCCTTTCTGAGCAGCTGCCATACGTGATTCAACAGAATTTTCATCGACGCTCTTAACATCTCCGCTCTGTCCCAAATGTGTCTGTGCCGCAGGATTCACGGCCTGGCAGAATGGATTGACCATGTAAAAGCCTGCGCCTTTTAAAGTGCCGATGTATTTCCCGAACAGTGTAAGCACCAGGGCTTCCTGCGGTTTCAGGATTTTCAGGCCCATAAACGGGATCCAGCCGACCGACGCCCAGACAATTCCGAGAACAAACAGTATCACAGTGAGGGGCTCATGCTCTTCCATTCCAAAACTCATAATAATTATAAGTGCAGTTGCCGCAACATAAAGTAAAATAAAAAAAACCAGTGAAGCCATGCCGTTTTTAGCCTTAAGTTCTTTTTCTTCCATAATGAGCCTCCTTTGAAGGTCTCTTAATTTGATATCAAAATGATATCATTAAGATACCTCTTTGTCAAGAGTCTCACGTAAAGATTCTGACAGCTATTCCCTTCGAAGAACCTTTTCCAGCTCATAAGCAGCTGCAGGGAACGGTTTCAGCGCACGCGGAAGAATGCCGAGGACGTAGGCGATGACCATGCCGTAATTCGTAATCGCAACGCCTTCCCTGCCTGCCGTCTCGATTCGGTACTGCATTTCCCGCCGGTTCAGCATACAGGCGCCGCAATGGACGATCACCGCATACTCTTTAAGATTTTTCGGAATCGAAGCACCGGAACACCATTCGAATTCAATTTCCGAACCCGCCATCTGGCGGATCCAGCGCGGAATTTTAACGGTACCGATATCATCTGACTGCCTGTGGTGCGTGCATCCCTCCATAATCAGGACTTTTTCGCCCGGTTTCAGATCATGGATGCGGCGGATGCCGCGCACCAGCTCTGTAAGATTGCCCTTCTGCCTTGCAAAAAGTATGGAAAATGAAGTCATGGGGATCTCCGGCGGAGTATCCGCCGATACCTTGAGAAAAGCCTGCGAATCCGTAATAACAATAGCCGGCGGCTGGGAAAGGTTCGCAAGCGTAAGCTTCAGTTCCTGAGGTTTCGTGACGATGGCTGAGGCATCGTTTTCCAGAAGATCGCGGATTGTCTGCTGCTGGGGCAGAATCAGCCTTCCCTTTGGAGCTGCTTTGTCGATCGGGACAACCAGCACAGCGGTTTCTCCCGGATGCACGAGATCGCCTATAAGGCTGAGTTCCGCCTCTTCATAGGACGCGTTTTTTATGATAAGCTCCTTCACATCGCCGATACCGAATCCGGTCGCCGCGGAAGCAAACGCTGTCGGGATGCCAGCCTCCGCGATCAGCTTATTCCGGACTTCTTCCGGCGGCCTGCCGCTGTCGCACTTGTTGACTGTAAGGACTGCCGGTATTTTCCGCGCCTTAAGCTCATTTATGAAATTCTTTTCAAAATCCGTAATGCCCTGTCCAAGATCCGCGACAACAACCGCAAGATTGCATTTCCGCAGGGTTTCATATGTCTTTTCCACGCGCAGGCTGCCTAAGTCGCCTGTATCGTCTAGTCCGGCCGTATCAATAAAAACCACCGGACCGATCGGAAGAAGCTCCATGCTCTTCGATACCGGATCGGTTGTCGTTCCGGCCACCGGCGAAGTAATCGTCAGGTTCTGCCCCGTCAGCGCGTTAATAAGCGAAGATTTTCCCGCATTCCGCACTCCGAATAAGCCGATCGTAAAACGGCTGGAGCGCGGTGTTGCATTCATATCATCTGGCATAATTCTATCCCTTTCGTATATTTTAAAATCTATCATTGCTCCGGAGCAGGACCCTGCTCCGTCATTTCCGCAATTTCGAAAAGTTTAATGCAAATGTCCGCTTGCTCAGTCATGCGGAGATGTAATGTATTCCGGATTCAGCATCGCATTCAGCGACTCCTCATCCATAAGTCCCCGCGTAAGGACGAGATCGCGGATACTGCGTCCGGTGGCAAGCGATTCTTTTGCTATTTCAGCCGCCTTGTCATAACCGATTTTCGGCGTCAAAGCCGTGGCAAATGCCGTTCCGGCTGCCAGGTTCCGGCGAATGCCCTCTTCGTCCGCCCGGATGCCGCGGATACACTTACCGGCAAAGGCCGGCAGTATATTGGAAAGCAATCCGAGTGAATTCATAAGATGCCTGGCAATCAGCGGAAGAAAGGCATTCAGTTCCAGCTGGCCGGCCTGGGAAGCCAGCGTAACTGCAAGGTCATCCGCCATAATCTCATAAGCCGCCTGCGTCACCATCTCCGTCATGACCGGATTGACCTTGCCGGGCATGATGGAAGACCCCTGCTGGAGCGCCGGTAGACTGATTTCGCGAATGCCGCCGCGAGGTCCGGAAGAAAGCAGGCGCAGATCGCCGCAAATCTTCGCAAGCGTCACGGCCGATGCTTTAAGGAGTCCCGTGACTTCACAGAAGACATCACAGTTCTGCGTCGGATCCATCATATAATCTGCCCGTGCAAGACCGATGCCGGTAAGGTTCCTTAAATTCTCAATCACATTGAATATATACTCCCTCGGAGCGTCGATTCCCGTTCCGACGGCTGTTCCTCCGATATTGACGAGCCGCAGCCTCTCCTCGGCTTTATAGAGCCTCCAGCGGTCGCGCGAGACTGCCTGTGCCCAGGCTCCGAATTCCTGCCCCAAAGTCACCGGAACGGCATCCTGCATCTCTGTACGCCCAATCTTAAGGACAGAAGAAAACTCCTTTTCCTTTTCCTGAAGCGCCGTCTGAAGATCCGCAAAACCCTCAGACACGCATTTCAATCTGCGGATTGCCGCAATGCGCAGTGCTGTCGGAAAAACATCATTCGTCGACTGGTGCAGATTAACATCATCCAGCGGATGAACCAGGCTGTAATCGCCTTTCTGCCCTCCCAGAAGTTCAATTGCGCGGTTCGCAAGGACTTCGTTGACATTCATATTAAGGCTGGTTCCTGCCCCGCCCTGTAAGGCATCCGTCACGAATTGGTCCGCAAAGGCTCCGCCCAGCACCTCATCGCAGGCTGCTATAATAGCATCTGCCTTTTTTTGTTCCAGAAAGCCTGCGTCGCGGTTCGTTATCGCCGCAGCCTTCTTTACCTCCGTTACAGCCAGGATGATCTCACGGTCTGCCGGGATACCGGAAGCCCGGAAATTGGAAACGGCCCTCGCCGTCGCGCTCCCGTAATATACTCCGTCTTCCAGCCTGATTTCACCCAAAAAATCCTTCTCAGTGCGCATATGCTTTCCTCATTTCATTCTCCGTGCCCTAACGGCTGTCCGCCTTTGCAGCTTTCGCCTTCAGGGCGTCCTGTATCTCTTCTGCAAAATGTCCGATTCGGTCCGGCAGCAGGCAGGGCACAAATTCCTGAGAATCTCCTGCTGCCAGCTTTCTGACAGCAGGATTCATGAAAATAAGCTCTCTGCTCCTCAGTTTCCGCGGATTTAACTCTCCCCCGAAAGAATCAACGGCTGCCGAAGAATTGCGCAGCTCAAGGGAAAAATTCTCCTTCATAATTTCAGGACTTTCGTCGAGGACAGCATTGCAGATAAAAACGCCCTTCGTAACGGGAGCGATTTTTTTCCAGTATCGGCTCAGCCATTTTCGAAGGGGCGGAAGGATCCTGCCGTTACGGATACCGCTGCCGAAAATAACAGCGTCATAACCTTCCGGATCCGGCAATTTATTGGAGAGATCAAAAACGGCAGCGCCGTCAAAATACTCCGCGAGCAGGGCTGCGGCTTTCGCCGCCGTCCCCGTCCGTGTTGCATAAACAATAAGTATCTTCATTTTTTTCAGTCCGCATCTTTAAGCGGCGGCATACCCGGCCGTCCGTGGCAGTTCTTGTACTTCTTACCGCTGCCGCACGGGCACGGGTCATTAGGATATATTTTTTTGTGTTTTCTCTGGACAGGCTTCTTCGCCGTCTCCTCTTCTTTGTTCGTACTCGTAGCCTGCGCCTGCTCCTCGCGCTCCGCCTTCTGCTCAATACGGACGCGATACATGAAGCGCAGTGTATCCTCCTGGATATGGTTGGTCATTTCCTCAAACATCTGATAACCGACCATACGGTATTCAACCTTCGGATCCTGCTGCCCGTATGCCGTAAGGCCGATTCCCTGGCGGAGCTGTTCCATATCATCGATATGATTCATCCAGTGGGCATCGATAACCTTCAGCAGCACGACGCGCTCCAGCTCCCTGAATTTCTCAATCTCCGGAAATTCCGCTTCCTTCACTTCATAAAGTTTCCCGGCCCTTTCCTTAAGGGACTGCTTAAGCTTACTGCGGTTCATGCCCTCGACATCCTCTTTTTTAAATACCGGGAAGGGTATAATCGGGATGATGTTCTGGCCGAGTTCGGTAAGATCAAAATCTGCGGCCGCCGCATCCTCGTTGATGCAGGCATCCACCTTGCGCTCAATGACGTCATCCATCATTTTGAAAATGACATCACGCATATTGTCGCCGTCCAGCACTTTGCGCCGCTCTTCGTAAATAACCTCACGCTGATCGTTGTTAACGCGGTCAAATTCCAGAAGGTTTTTACGGATGCCGAAGTTGTTGCCTTCGATCTTCTTCTGGGCTTTTTCAATAGCCGAACTCAGCATCTTGTGCTCAATCTGTTCATTTTCCGGAACACCGAGAGTCTCAAATGCCTTCATCAGACGTTCGGAACCGAAGAGACGCATCAGGTCGTCTTCAAGGGAAATGTAGAAACGCGATTCGCCGGGATCTCCCTGCCTGCCGGAACGTCCGCGCAGCTGATTGTCGATACGGCGGGATTCATGACGCTCCGTGCCGATGATCTTGAGGCCGCCGGCCGAGCGTGCAACGTCGTCCAGCTTAATATCGGTACCACGGCCGGCCATATTCGTAGCGATTGTAACGGCTCCGGCTTCGCCGGCATGGGCGACGATCTCTGCTTCAAGCTCATGGTACTTTGCATTTAAGACATTATGTTCAATTCCTTCTTTTTTCAGAAGCCTGGATAGAAGCTCCGATACATCGATCGTAATGGTGCCGACCAGCACGGGCTGATTCTTGGCATGCGCTTCCTTAACCGCCTCCACGACAGCATGATACTTCTCTTTCTTCGTCTTGAAGACCGCATCGTTTAAATCCTGGCGGATGACCGGTACATTGGTCGGAATGGTGATAACATCCATGCCGTAAATGTCACGGAACTCCTGTTCCTCGGTAAGTGCAGTACCGGTCATACCGGCTTTTTTATCAAATTTATTAAAGAAGTTCTGGAACGTGATAGTTGCCAGGGTTTTACTCTCCTGCTTAACCTTCACGTGTTCCTTTGCCTCAATGGCCTGGTGAAGGCCGTCCGAATAGCGGCGGCCGGGCATAATACGTCCGGTAAAGTCATCCACAATCAGGACCTGGTCTTCCTTGACCACATAGTCCTGATCCTTATGCATCAGGTAGTTCGCACGGAGGGCAAGATCCACGTTATGCTGGATCTCCAGGTTCTCGGCATCGGAAAGGTTGTCGATGTGGAAGAAAGCCTCAACCTTCTTGACGCCGTCTGCCGTGAGGGTCACGAGCTTGTCCTTTTCATTTACGATAAAATCGCCTGTTTCCTCGATTTCCTCGCCCATAATCGCAGCCATTTTCGTCATTTCGCCGGAGGCTTCGCCTCTTGTCAGCTGGCGGGCCAAGATATCGCAGACTTCGTAAATCTTGGTTGATTTTCCGCTCTGTCCCGAAATAATGAGAGGCGTACGGGCCTCGTCAATGAGGACAGAGTCGACTTCATCGATGATGGCATAGTGGAGCTCTCTCTGGACCAGCTGCTCCTTGTAGATGACCATGTTGTCACGCAGGTAATCGAAGCCGAGTTCGTTATTCGTAATATAAGTGATATCGCAATTGTACTGTTCACGCCGTTCGTCCGGCTTCATCGGCTGCAGGACACAGCCAACCGTAAGACCCAGAAACTTGTGTACGGCTCCCATCCAGTTGGCATCACGGTTTGCCAGATAATCATTGACGGTGACGACGCAAACGCCCCTGCCTTCCAGTGCATTCAGATAGGCCGGCAGCGTGCAGACAAGCGTTTTTCCTTCGCCGGTCTTCATCTCAGCGATACGCCCCTGATGGAGGATAACGCCGCCGATCAGCTGTACATGGAAATGTTCCATCCCGAGAACGCGCTTGGCCGCTTCCCTGTTGACGGCGTAAGCTTCCGGCAGGATATCGTCCAGGGTCTCGCCCTTTGCCAGGCGGTCCCTGAATTCCTGCGTCTTGGCCTTCAGCTCGTCATCTGTCAGGGCCTGCATCTGCGGACGCAGATCCTCTATCTTTTTTACAAGCGGCAGAATCCTTTTGATCTCATGGTCGCTGTGCGTTCCAAAAACCTTTGTCATTACACCCATTTAATATTCTCCTGACTTATTATTCATTCCGGCCGGGCTGCTGGCAGCCGTCCATCTTATGCAAAGCTATACTTTTAAAGTAAAGCCATAATTCCCCGGGACAGCTGTTTATCTTGTATGCCGCCGTCTCCTGTCCGCCCCGTTTCAAAATACGTCACGCTATATAATAACACGCCTTGTGCGGCAAAACAATGAAACATTTGTTAACTTCACGTCCGAAAAATGCCCGGCCCGGCAAAGACTATAAAAATACCGTCCGGGAAATCATCCCGGGCGGTATAAGCTTTTCAGTTCTTTTTAGCTGATCTCTTTGCCTTTCATCCGCTGCGTCAATCTTCCGGCTCAATAAGACCGTAGGTGCCGCCTTTACGTTTATAGACGACATTGACTTCATTTGACTCGGCATTGTTGAAAACGAAGAAGTTATGTCCGAGCAGCTCCATCTGCACACAGGCATCTTCCGGGTACATCGGCTTGATCGGGAACTTCTTGGTACGGATGATCTGGATTTCATCCTCTTCCTGCTCAAAATCCCTGTCAATAAATGTCTGCTGGAAATTTCCGCCTTCCTGCTTCCGGTCAACAATTTTATTCTTATACTTTTTCAGCTGACGTTCAATCACCTCTTCCACCAGATCGATGGATACATACATGTCGTTGCTGACCTGTTCCGAACGGATAATGCTTCCTTTTACCGGGATCGTCACTTCCACTTTCTGGCGCTCTTTCTCAAGAGAAAGCGTTACGACACATTTCGTATCCTGCGTAAAATAACGTTCCAGCTTGCCCAGCTTTTCTTCAATCGCTGTCCTTAATCCGTCTGAGACCTCCAGATTCTTGCCGCTGATCATGAAATTCATACTGTCACATCCTTTACGGTTTATTTTTTGGAGAAAAGAAACGGCTGCACTGCCGCTTCCTATGTCTTAATGATACCACCTGTCAATTCTCTTTGCAAGCACCGACAACCGCCTCATAGGACATATCTCCGCCATACAGCGAAAGCGCTGAACCAATGGTAACATCAATGCAGCCGTGTCCTAAGGTGCGAAGTTCCGAAAGATCCTCAAAATTCCGGATTCCTCCCGCATAAGTAACCGGAAAACCTTTGACCGCCGTAAGCAGGCTCACCAGGTCCCGGTCGATGCCGCTGTTTTTTCCCTCAACATCGATCCCATGGACCAGAAATCCCGAACAATGCCCTGCCAGCTTATCCAGGAGGCTTTTTGTAAGCGGCGTCCTGGTATATTTCTGCCAGCGGTCTGTCATAATATAGTACGCGCCGTCTTTCCTGCTGCAGGAAAGATCCAGTACAAGGTGTTCCTTTCCGACTGCCGTCTCAAGTTTTCCCAGATTAACCAGAGAAATCTCGCCGTTAAAAAAGACAAAGGAAGTGACGATGACATGACTCGCCCCGGCATTCAGGAAGACATCCGCATTTTCCGCCGTAATGCCTCCGCCGGCCATAAGTCCCCCCGGATAAGCCGCAAGGGCTCCCATGGCTTCCTGCTTCGTTGCTTCATAATACGGCGATGTTTTCGGATTAAGAAGAATCACATGCCCTCCGCTTTGACCGTCCTTTTTGAAAATGCGTGCAAAGTCGGCAGCGCTTTTTGCGCTGACATAGTTCTCGTCTGCGCGGTCGCCTTCGTCTGAAAGGCTGCTGCCGACAATCTGTTTCACCTTGCCGTTATGAATATCGATACATGGCCGGAAATGCATGCTCTATACCCCCTTTTAATCTTCTCATGAATCTTCTGTATTCCCTTCGGATCTTTTTTAATCTTCTCCCGGATTCCAAAAAGCCGGATTCTCCGATCAAACTGCTTTTTGTTCAAGGGAAAATCCGGCTCTCATTATTCTACTATTCTATTTTCTATGCTTTTACTCATCCGATAACATCCGCCATATCGTAAAGTCCCGGACCTTTGCCTGCCAGGAACTTGGCCGCCTGAACGGCGCCCTTGGCGAAAATCGCACGGGAATAAGCCGTATGGCGGAATTCAATAACTTCATCCTGTCCGGCAAAAATCACGTCGTGCTCACCGACAATTGTACCGCCGCGGACAGAAGAAATCCCGATCTCATAAGCCGGGCGCTTTTCACGCCGTTCGCTGCGTCCATAGGTATACGTATACCTTCCGTCCATGGCTTCATTGATGCTGTCGGCCAGTGCAATAGCTGTTCCGCTCGGAGCATCGATCTTGCGGTTGTGATGCATCTCGACAATTTCCGGATCATAACCGTTCGGACAGAGTGTCGGCGCAGCTTCCTTCAGAAGCTTAAGAAGAAGGTTGACGCCTAGAGACATATTGGCGGATCGCAGGATTGCGACCTGTTCCGACGCCTCTTTAACATTTTTCAGCTGAACATCTGAAAGCCCCGTTGTGCACAGGACAATTGGTATGTTTCGTTCCGCACCGTAAGAAAGAAGGGCATCCACTGCCTTCGCCGAAGAAAAATCAATAATGGCGTCCGCCGGTTCCGAACAGGCAGTTATATCCGTGTATACGGGATAATCACGGTTCTTAAGATCAACGGCATCGATCCCGGCCACAATACGGATCTCAGGATCCGAAGCGATGATATCCGTCACGACCTGTCCCATATGGCCCGTGCAGCCATGCAGAATTACGCTCACCATATCAGAGGCACCCGAATTCTTTCATGGCCTTCCGAAGGTTCTCCTGATGCTCCGGAAGCATCTCCGTCAGCGGCAGACGCGGTTTTCCGACCTTAAAGCCCTGCATATTAAGCGCGGCCTTCACCGGAATCGGATTCACCTCGCAGAAAAGCTGACCGATCAGCGGAACGGCCTTGAGCTGAATTTTTGCAGCCGCAGCATAATCACCGTTTAAGCAGTCATAGACCATTTCATGTGTTTCCTTAGGCGCCACATTTGCCAGCACGGAAATGACGCCGATGCCGCCAAGCGAACAAATCGGAAGCACCTGATCGTCATTTCCCGAATAAATATCAATGCAGCCGTCTGCAAGATAAGCGAGCCTGGCAACCTGGCTCAGATTTCCTGAAGCTTCTTTAATGGCGACAATATTCGGTACGCTCTTTCCAAGCTGCACCATCGTCTCCGGCTGGACATTCGTCCCGGTTCTGGAAGGGACGTTATAGACGATGCACGGAAGCTTCGTCGACTCCGCAATCGCCGTATAATGGGCAATCAGGCCTCCCTGTGTCGCTTTGTTATAATAGGGCGTCACAAGAAGCAGTCCGTCGGCACCGAATTCTTCCGCCTTTTGGGACATCATAATGGCATGCGCCGTATTATTCGAGCCTGTTCCGGCAATGACCGGCACTCTTCCCGCTGCCTTCTCCGCCGCAAAGCGGATAGCTTCAAGATGTTCCTCGTCATTCAGCGTAGGAGCTTCGCCTGAGGTTCCGCAGACAATAAGAGCATCCGTAGAATTCTTGATCTGGTCTTCCAGCAGGTTCTCAAATGAATCGTAATCAATCTCCCCGTTTTCCTTCATCGGCGTAACAAGCGCCACGCCTGAACCTTTAAATATCGACATAGACTTCCTCCTTTTCATAGCCGGCAGCAGACTTTTGCGCTGCCTGTCTCTTTCAAGCCAGCCCTGGCTTTTGCGGGTACCCAAAGTATATCCGGCGCCTGCTGTACTTCGGATTGCTCCGTTGCTTCGCGCAGCCGGTGAAAACTTAATTCATACTATCATCGCCGGGCCGGGCATGTCAAGAAATTATGCCGTCGCCCGGATTTACCGTTATTCCGGCTTTACTGTCGCCCTGATTTACTGTCACTCCGGATTTACTGTCACTCCGGATTTACTGTCACTCCGGATTTACCGTAATCTCTGCCGTCCTGGCATTTGCTGCACGAAGAAGATCCTGCACGCCGATTTTTATCGTCGATCCGATTCTCCCCCCGCTGACATAGATTTCTGTAAAATGAAGTGCCTCAGCGGCAATAACGGTCGGATAAGCTTTCTTCATGCCGATGGGACTGCAGCCTCCGCGCACGTAACCGCTTACCTTTGTAATATCCTTCACATGGATCATTCCGACGGATTTCTCCCCGACAGAAGCAGCGGCAGCCTTCATATCCGCTTCTGCTTCAATCGGCAGCACGAAAACATAAAAACCGCCGCTTTTTCCCTGCATAATCAGTGTCTTAAACGAACTCTCATGCGGCACTCCCTCAAGGTCAGCCACCTGTACGCCGTCCTCGAAATCGGGGCAGTCATACGTCAATACCGCATACGGAATCTTCATCCTGTCCAGGATTCTCATCGCATTCGTCTTGACGTCCTTTTCCTTAGCCATTCCTTATTTCATCCCCGCCCTTTTGCGCATGCGGGAATCCAGGATCTTCTTCCGGATGCGAAGTGACTTCGGCGTTACTTCAAGAAGCTCATCCGTATCAATATAATCGAGGGCCTGCTCCAGGCTCAGGATCGTCGGCGGCGTAAGCGTCAGTGCTTCATCGGCATTGGAAGAACGCGTATTCGTCAGATGCTTCGTCTTGCAGACATTGATTTCAATATCTTCAGGCTTCGAACTCTCGCCGACGACCATGCCGGAATAAACCTTCTCGCCCGGTGCAATAAAGAGGCTTCCGCGTTCCTGAGCGGCAAAAAGCCCGTAGGTAACCGCTTCACCATCCTCAAAAGCAATCAGCGAACCGTTTTTCCGGTAAGCGATCTCTCCTTTGAAAGGCGCATATTCATCGAAAACGCTGTTCAGGACGCCTGTGCCTTTCGTAGCCGTAAGGAAGCTTCCATGGAAGCCGATCAGGCCGCGTGCAGGAATCGCGAATTCCAGACGCGTCGTTCCGTCACTTAAAGTGCTCATCCCCTGCAGTTCGCCCTTGCGTTCCGAGAGCATACTGATAACAGTTCCGGAGAAATCACCCGGGACATCAACATAAGCGATCTCCATAGGCTCGAGCTTCCGGCCCTGCTCATCCTTCTTATAAATAACTTCCGCTTTACTGACCGCAAACTCGTAGCCTTCACGCCTCATCGTCTCGATAAGAACGGAAAGATGAAGTTCTCCGCGGCCGCTGACATGAAACGTATCCGTGCTGTCCGTATCGGCGACACGCAGGGACACATCCGTATTAAGCTCCCTTAAAAGACGATCGCGGATCTGACGGGACGTGCAGTAGGTTCCTTCCCGGCCGGCCAGGGGACTGTCATTTACAATAAAGTTCATGGCTATCGTCGGTTCCGAAATCTTCTGAAATGGAATCGGTTCTTCATCTCCGGGCGTGCATATCGTATCACCGATCTGAAGATCGCCGATTCCGGAAATAGCGACAATCGAACCTATGTCCGCCTTCGGAATATCGATCTTATCAAGACCGCTGAATTCATAGAGCTTCGTGATCCTGGTTTTTTCATGAATTGCCGGATTATGAAAGTTAACCCTCATAATCTCCTGGCCTACGGCAATAGAGCCGTTGTCGACCTTGCCGATTCCGATGCGCCCGACATATTCATTATAGTCAATAGTGGAAATGAGAATCTGCGTGCCTCTTTCCGGGTCGCCTTCCGGAGCCGGGATATAATCCAGGATCGTATCGAAAAGCGGCTTCAGATCCTTCGGCTCATCCTCCAGATTCCGGACGCAGGTACCGTCCTTTGCAGAAGCAAAGAGGAACGGGCAGTCCAGCTGCTCATCCGATGCTTCCAGATCCATCATAAGCTCCAGGCATTCATCGATGACTTCCTTCGGACGCGCCTCAGGACGATCAATCTTATTGATGCAGACAATGACCGGGAGATCAAGGTCAAGTGCTTTCTTCAGGACAAACTTCGTCTGAGGCATCGTGCCTTCAAAAGCATCAACGAGAAGAATAACCCCGTTAACCATTTTTAGGACGCGTTCCACTTCCCCGCCGAAGTCAGCATGGCCGGGCGTATCAATAATATTGATTTTTACGCCATTATATTCGACGGCCGTGTTCTTGGAAAGGATCGTAATTCCGCGCTCACGTTCAATGGCGCCGGAATCCATGACACGCTCCTGGACTGCCTGGTTTGCCCTGAACACGCCGCTCTGACGGAGCATTCCGTCTACAAGTGTTGTTTTGCCATGATCAACATGGGCGATAATAGCTACGTTACGGATATCGTTTCTTTTAATAATACTCATATTCCACCTCTTACTGCCAAAATGCAACTCAGTTAATATAACACTTTTCCTTTTATAATGCAATAAATGCACTGTCTTCCGAAGCCGGCATGCAAAAAATATTCTTTATACAGCTTCTTCAAAAAGCAAGCCCCGGACGGACTGCGCCGCCCAGGGCTTTTGATTTATCAGTTTCACTGCGTACTGATATCCGGAATGGAATCCGTAATCGTCTGGAAAGAATCTGTCGAAGCTCCGCTCTCTGTCGAATCCTGAGGACGGAAATCATAGTAAACCTGCCCCGCCTCCAGCTTATAGCCATAGGTTTCAGCCAGTTCACTGACGGTCACCAGCTTGTATCCCATCTGCTGAAGCCTGGGAACCAGACTCACAGTCGCTTCCGCTGTTGACTGGTAAAGATCATGCATCAGGATAATGGAACCGTCCTTTACATCGGTAGTGGCCGTTGCAATTGTCTGGTCGGCATTCTTCGTCTTCCAGTCCTGCGTGTCCACATCCCAGTTAATCAGCGGTTTATTTACATTAGCCGTTACTGTATCATTCACGCCGCCGCCTGTAGGCCTCATGATTGTCGGCGTGAAATTAATCAGTTTCTGCAGCAGAGCGTCATTTTTATTCATCGTATCCTGGATCTGCTCTGCCGTAGCCGTAGAAAGCGTGATATGGTCATACGTATGGCTGCCAATCTCCATGCCGTCCGCATAGGCGCGCTGTAGCTCAGCGGAATAATAGGAGGCCTGTGTACCGACGACGAAAAAAGTAGCTTTCGCATTGTATTTCTCCAGAGTATCCAGGATAAGATCCGTATTCTGCGAAGGACCGTCGTCATAGGTAACGGCGCACAGTTTCTGCTTTGCCGTCGGATCAAGGATACCGCACTGGTCAAAGTAAGAATCCGTATTATCCCCCGTACTTACCCATCCTGTTGCGATATAGCCGTCGTCTTTAAAATAGTAGCGCTGGCCTTCAATCGTCTTCCAGCCGCTGACATACTGCGTATCATCCGCGTTTTTATACCACCATCCGGTATCATCAACATTCCAGCCGTCTTCGCCTTTTGCAGAATCAGAAACCGTCTGCTTGATTGCTGTCTCAACGGAAGGCGTGCTGTTCCCGGCGGATTCCGTCGTTCCGGAAGTATCCGCCGCTGATGCCGAAGCCTTGCCGAAAGAAGGGCGGACAGCAAACCAGACAATAAGAAAAACCGCAAGCAGGGCCAGCACTCCGCCTCCTGTCAAAATGCACCGGCGTATCATCCTTCTTCTGCGGCGCTTCTTCCTGCGCTCCAATAACTGCTTTCTTGTCATTTTCTCCTTACCCCAAAATTCTGACGAAAAGCGGATAGTTCTCCGCTCAATTCCGGTAGTTCAAAATTATGTCAACCTTTGTATTGACAGATACATAGTTACTATACCCTTAAAACGTTATTTGCACAAGTAGGAATTCATTATTCTTCTCCGCATGCCAATAAAAAAGGCCTCCGCTTTTCGCGAAGGCCTTCATTTTCATATTCTGATTTAAGCTTTATACAAAACGGCGGATAGCTACAATCGATTTGCACGTAGCCGAACGGTCATGTGTAATACCGTATGCACTGCCTTTTGCTTCAACGATCATGCCGTTGCCGTCATAAATCGCCACATGGCCCGAGTAAACGATGATGTCGCCTGCCTGTGCCTCGGAAATGCTGCTGACCGGTGTTCCTACAGAAGCCCACTCACCGGAGGTAAGATAGCCGCCGCTGTAAACGCCGCAGGCCTCAAGGACAAGCCATACAAAGTGCGAGCAGTCACAGCCGTTCGTCAGTGAAGAACCGCCCCATACATACGGGCATCCGACAAACTGTTCCGCATAAGAGACAATCCCTGCTCCCGAAGAGCTTCCGGAAGAGCTGTAGCTCTTCGAAGAAGATGATGAAGACGAAGCTGATGAAGACGAAGATTTCGAAGAAGAACTTGATGAACTGCTCGAAGAAGTTTCTTCCGCGGCCTGATTCGCTGCCGCCTGAGCTGCCGCTGCTTTCTGGGCTGCCGCCTCATCTTCCGCCTTCTGCGCCGCCGCTGCCGTAGCCGCTGCAGCCTGGGCCGCATCCGCTGCCTGCTGGGCTGCTGCCTGGGCCGCCGCATTATCGGAAGCCTGAGCCGCCGCCTGAGCTGCTGCCTGCTGTGCCGCCTGAGCCTGTGCCGCTGCATCTGCT
>DCDB01000301.1 GCA_002316215.1 Lachnospiraceae bacterium UBA1066
AAGATTTACTGGATGAATAAACACGTGCTGGCTGCCGTGAAAGAATGCTTTCACGGCAGCAGCCGGTAAGGGGGCTTAAGGATGGGTAAAACGGGAGCGAAAAAAGGATTTGCGCATAAATCCATGACGTTTTCGAATAAGATGTATCTTTTTATTATACCGGCGATGGTTTTATTCCTTACTTTCTGGATCCTGCCGATATTGCAGCTTTTCTTCTATAGTGTAACGAATTTTAATGGAATTAATTATAATTTTGATTTCGTCGGCCTCAAGAATTATATCAAAATTTTTGAAAATGGATCACTGGTCAATTCCATATCAAACACATTGATATATACGGTCGTGCTGGTTATTGTCAGCAATGTTCTGGGGCTGGCGCTTGCTATGCTTCTCAATACCAGGATAAGAGCAAAAGGATTTTTCAGGACGTGCGCATATTTTCCGGCTCTTTTTTCAGCAGTTGTCGTCGGTTTTATCTGGTCGTATGTCTATATGCCGAAGAGCGGCATGCTTTCTTCGATAATCTCTCTTCTGGGCGGTAACGGAGATTCAATCAATCTTCTCGGAGATTATAAAACGGCGCTTCTTGCCATTTGTTTTGTGGAAATATGGAAGAGCTTCGGCACGACAATGATTATTTATCTCGCAGGTCTTCAAACCGTAGATGAAAGCCTCCTTGAGGCCGGAAGGATTGACGGCTGCACGGAGTGGCAGTTATTCCGGATGGTGAAACTTCCTCTTATTTCATCAACGATTACCATTAACGTTGTACTTGGAGTTATCGGAGGGCTGAAAGCTTTCGACTATTCCTTCATCATGACCAACGGAGGTCCCGGTGAATCTACAAAAACTCTGATGTACCAGGTATATGAAATTGCATTTACAGATCAGAAGATGGGAAGGGCAAGTGCTTTCTCTGTGGTTTCCTTTATTCTCATTCTTGCCATTACCATAGCTATGCTGACGTTTATGAATAAGCGAGAGGTGGAAATGTGATGAAAGTCATTGCAGGAACGAAAGAAGTTGAAAGAATTGACAAATTCACATGGAAGACAGTTCTGATCTATGTTGTCCTTACAATATTCTGTGTTCTCATTGTCCTTCCGCTTGTTATTGTATTTTCCAGCTCAATGAGGGATCCGGCAAACATGAAGTCCCCATTAATCCTGTTTTCGCAGTTTACGCTCAGCAGTTACGTTCAGGCATTCAAGAATATGAACTACCCGATGGAATTTATGAACAGTCTGATGACGACAGGAGGTTCTGTTATAGCTATCGTTTTTATTGCTACTATGGCGGCATATCCGATTTCCAGGGTAAAAAGCAAATTCAGCAGATTCCTGTATTATTTCTTTATTGGCGGATTAATTGTACCGTCGCAGATGGTCATTGTCCCGATTGCCCAGATGTTCGGCAGGCTCAATATACCGAATACCCGTTTTACGCCGATGATCATGTTTATTACCTGTTCGCTGCCGTTTTCCATTTTCCTTTATGCAGGCTTTATGAAAAGCGTGCCTGTTGAAATTGAGGAATCCGCCTATCTTGACGGAGCGAATTATTGGACAAGATTCTTCAGCATTGTTTTTCCGCTTCTTAAACCGGCCACTGCTTCCGTTATTATTACTCAGGGCTTATGGATCTGGAATGATTACTTTTATCCGATGGTATTTGTATCTAAAGCAGCGCAGTATTCCCTGCCGGTAGGAATGATCCAGTTTCTTGGGGATAAGGAGAATCCGGCGCAGTGGAATGTTCTGTTCGCTTCCTGTGTCCTGTGTGCATTGCCTCTGATTATTTTGTTCGTCATCATGCAGAAGCAATTCATTAACGGAATAGCGGCCGGAGCAGTCAAAGGATAATAAAAGAGGTGACGTATGGATCGTAAAATTTGGAAGAATCCGGAACTTGAAAAGGCGCTCGACGAAAGCCAGGCGCCTCTTTGGTTCTGGAATGACAGATTGGAAAATGAAGAGATTCTTCGGCAGCTGAAACTGCAGACTGAAGCGGGTGTCCGCTGTACGATACCGCATGGCAGAGGAATGGGGAAAGGCGGCTATATCGGCGGATACCTGGATGATGACTGGATGGAAAAGATCCGAACGGTCCTGGAATATAAGAAAGAGCACGATGAGCCGCTCTGGCTCTATGATGAGATGGACTGGCCGGCCGGTACTTGCAATCAGACTGTGACAAAGGATGAGGACCTTCGGGAGCGCTACCTTTCTTTTCAGACGATAGAAATTCCTGCGGGCAGACATTTTACATGCCAGTTAAGGGATATCAGGGAAAATCCCCTTTTCGGACTGAAGAAGGAAGATGATCTTTCTGCTTATCATTTCAATGTTTTTTTCTATGAAGAAAGCAAAGATTATTCTGGAGAAGGAATAAGGAAGATTGGCAATCGTTTTTATAGAAAAAAAGCGATTGAACCGTACATTATTTTTGCTCCATTGGTACCGTCAGTTGAATACTTTTCAAAAGAGGACTCCTATGCTGTCATCGTAACGGTACGTACAGATCCTTACCGGCCATACGGAAGTCTTTCACTGAACTATCTTGACTCCAGGGCAGCGGAGACCTTCCTGAAATCGACATATGACAGATACTATAATGAATTCCCGGAATATTTTGGATCTGTAATTAAGGCTGTATTCAATGATGAGACGAGGATGCACAATGCCTTTGCGTGGACCGATACATTTGAAGATGAATTTCAAAAGAGAAAGGGCTATTCTTTTTTAGCTTCAGCTCCGGACTTAATTCTTCAGGGAAATGAATCGGGGATCACGCGCTGTGATTACTATGACGTGCTTTCTATGCTTTATCAGGAGAATTATTTCGGCGTTCTGAAAAAATGGTGCGGTGAACATGGGATTTCCTTATTTGCACATTTGCTGGGAGAAGAGACGATTGCCAATCAGGCAAGATTTTCCGGGGATTATATGCGTCAGTATCGCAATATTGACTGCCCGGGAGTGGATCATCTTGGTAAAGGCATCGGATCCCTTAATGCCAAATATGCCGTAAGCGCTGCAAGAAGCTATGGGAAAGAAAACATCGGAGTCGAAATTTTTGCCGGATGCGGATGGGACCTTACTTTTTCTGAATATATCCGGATGGTGACATGGATGTTCCAGCAGGGGGTACAGATGATCATTAATCACGGATTCTTTTATTCTATTCGTGAGAACCGCGGAAATGACTGGCCGCCGTCTGAATTCTTCCAGTGGAAGGAATGGAACAGGATGCCGCAGGCAAATGCGATGACCCGAAGGCTGCATTACGCATTGAGCGGCGGAAGACCCCTGGCGGAAGTCCTGGTTTGGCATCCGATGGAATCTTTTTGGATGCATTATATGGGCAATGAATTTTTCAAGACAGCATGTGAAAGAGGGCCTCTGATCGAAGATGAAGAAGCATCCCGTATTGACAGGGGAATGCAGCTTTTAATGAATGGTCTTTCAGAACAGAATATCGACTTTGACCTGATTCATACGGATGCACTTGATCATTATGGGATTAAAGGCAGCTGCATCGAAAACAGGCTGAACCATGAAGAATACCGTGTCTTGGTTCTGCCATACGCGGAGGCGATGCCGGAGGGGGCTGTAAGGCTTGCTGCTGATTTTGTGTCTTCAGGAGGCCGGGTTATCCTTTTCGGGGAAAAGATCAGACAGGTTCTTCCGAAAGCAGACGAGGAGATTCTTTCTCAGAAGCTTGCATTTCTCAATGACGCTTCCCGATGTGCCAGGATTGAAGATGGTGATTTTGAAGCCTTGTACAAAGAACTGAATCAGAGTATCCGTCATCCGATGAAGATTGTGGAAGGCGTGTCAACGAACAAGAATCTTCATCCCTGCTATGAAAACCGTCTTATAGATCCTTTTATCCATACAGGTGAGGATATCAGCGGCGTTTCTTATATAAGATATGAAAAGGATGGAAAGACTGAGACTTTTTTTGTAAACTATGATAATGAGCCCTGCAGTATCAAAGTGAGCGTAAGAAGCAGAAGTCTGCCTGAAGTCTGGGATAGCTATACGGGTGAAATTGCTCCCTGTGAAGCACAAAAGGAAGGGGATAGTTTTATCGTACCACTGACACTCCCTTCAGGATACGGAATATTTTTGGTTACAGACTAAGACAGTGAACGGCTGACGGAATATTGAGTTTATTGTTACAATACTGCGATGTGACGTTATGCGCTCAAATATGCCGGACCGGGTGCGCTCCGGAAGCGAAAGGTGTCATTCATTTTTCCGGATTGGCGATCATACGGCTGATACCGGACTGGAAATAGGGCAGCATTTCCGCAGCTTTCGTAAAGCTGCCGTACTTTTCGGTCTTGACAAATGCCATGTATTTTAAGAGATTCGCGTCCATCGTAACAGCCTCTTATACATCTGGAAATGTAATGCTATACATAATAAACATTCGCTTTTATGATTCGTTAGCTGATGATATGCTGTTTCCAGCGTATTTTCAAGCAGAAAGGTCGTGAAGCAAATGTTATTCGTGAGTGAAATTAAAACTTCGGCGCCTGTGCAGTTTCAGACGCCGCTGCAGGAAAAAGTGTACCGCACGC
Source organism: Lachnospiraceae bacterium UBA1066 (assembly GCA_002316215.1). Taxonomy (GTDB): domain Bacteria; phylum Bacillota; class Clostridia; order Lachnospirales; family Lachnospiraceae; genus Chordicoccus. The sequence goes on from DCDB01000301.1 coordinate 4,589, forward strand.
TGGAGGAACTGCACATCTCTTTTGAACGGGTAGATACCGGTGAGGCGATTACGATGGAGGACTGTGTTCAGATTGAGGCAAGGCTTAAGATGAAGATGGTCAAGACATTATTTCTGTGTAACCGGCAGCAGACAGCCTGCTATCTCTTTATTACCGCGGGCAAAAAACCGTTCAGCTCCAGAAATTTCAGTACGTCGCTGGAAATCCCCCGCGTGTCTTTTGCACCGTCTGAGAAAATGCAGGCCATGCTGGGAACGAAAATCGGCGCGGCTACGGTATTCAGTGCCTTGATGGATCAGGAGAACTGCGTGCAGATCGTCTTCGATCATGATGTGCTGAAAGAGAAGTGGTATGGCTGCAGCGACGGCACGACCACCGGCTACATGAAGGTCAGTACGGATGACATCA
>DCDB01000033.1 GCA_002316215.1 Lachnospiraceae bacterium UBA1066
TCCAAACAGGTCGGTAAATGTAGAGCCGTGGCCTGCACCCGGAAAAAATCCTCCCGGGCTGTAGGAATACGGATTGTTCTTCGCCGGCCGGAATGGTCCCAGGGGGTATTCGGATTCAAAAACACCGTCTCCGTAAATATTATACTGCGTTCCTGCGAATGCATACTGAAGATAATATTTGTTTCCGAATCTGTTCATCCAGGCGCCTTCAATATACGGAGCCTGCCGCAGTATTCCGCGTATTACTTTTGTCATTCCTTCCGATACAGCTTCCGCCTTTAATCCCCGTTCTTCCAGGAAATGCGCATATCTTTTTGCCAGTTCCTCTTCGGATACAGGAAAAATCGTATTATCTTCTCCCAGCCGCTCGTACCCTCTTTGAAAAGGGGCACTGAAAATCAGATCAACCGGCTCTCCGATGGGCTGCATACTTACAGGATCCAGTTCTACGCCCCGGATCGGAATTTCGTCCGAACACCCCCAATAAAAATACAAGCGTCCGTCTTCATCTTTAAATAAATCCGGATCCGTATAGACAAGACTTTCCGGTATTTCTTCATAAGGGCCGTGAAGGATATCTTTTGTCCTGTAAAAGCAGCAGCGCCTGTCATCTGAGGCCGTAAAATAAACGTACTCTCCGACAACTTCCGCATCCGGTGCATATCCGTAAAGAGGCAGTTCATCCGGAAGCTTTTTTTCTTCCCATTCGGTCAGATCATCTGATACCCAGACGCTAAGTGTCATGGAGGCAAACAGGTAATAGCGGCCCTTAAAACAGATTACAGACGGATCGGCCGCCTCCCGGTTCACAGTCACTTTCCCATGCTGCATCGGATCCTTATTAAATTGATACCGGTAATTTCCATTAACCGGATTACAGAATAATCCTGGCATCTTTCAATCCCTCTCCCTGAACAGTCACTGTCACCGATGTTTCATCCTTTTTTATAACGGCAAGGCTTCTCCCGTACCACGTTGTATACCTTCCTGCATTAAATGTTTCTTCCGTTCTCGGATTCGCGCTTCCGAAGCCCAGCAGTTTTCCGCCTTCCACCCGAACCGTAAGCCGGGTATCCGAGTTGCATTCAATTTCTCCGTTCTGTCCGGTTAAATCAATGTCCAGATACAGAATCCCCTCCTGAGGAACAAACTGTTTCTCCCGGCGTATTGCTATCTTTGTTTCAGGATCTGCGGAATGCAGTACATTTTCCGTAAGATACCTTCCCTCTGTATCATACAGAACTGCCTTCAGATTCCCGGATGCATAGTTCGCATTGAAAACCGCTTTCTTCTTTTCCAGCTTCAGTTTTCCGGCGCTGATGCCATTGATGAACAGCTCGGCTTCCGCTCCGTCTCCATACACTTCGATCTGAGCCGGATTTCCTTCGCAATTCTTATAAGACCAATAGGGAAGTGCATTGGACCCCCGCCACATAGCTTTTGTCAGATTTTCTTCCGGATGATTCACAGGAACCACGCCTATATACGGGCTTTTACGCGCTTTCCATATGACAGATGCGTATCCGGCCTCGGCATTGTCATTTCCGAGAATATCCACTGCCCCTGTATCTGCAAGAAGCCACGGATAGCCCTTATGGAACGACGCACCGTCTTTCTCCCATGTCCAGGCCCCGATCCCGGCTTCCCCCAGATAGTCCCAGGCTGTCCACATGAAATCTCCGATCAAATATGGATACTTTTCTACGAGGGCCCAGTTATCAGCCAGCTTATGGCAATAGGTTTCCGTTCCGACAATAATCCTGCCGGGATGCTTTTCTTTCTCCATGGCATATCGGGAAGAGGCATAGTTGTAGCCGGCAATATCCAGCTGATCCAGAATCGGAGATGATACCCGGTCAGCACCGTCACCGGCAGCGGCCGCATTCATGCGCTCACCGCCTTCAGACATCATTTTGTTAAAAGCGGTGCTGTCCATCTTTTCGTCCGGTTTTTCATTTGCATTTCCCGAACCCCCGGTCAGATCAATCCCGAGAGAGGCCATATAAAGAAGCGTCAGATTAATTCCGGCTGTTACCGGTCTTGTCGGATCCTTTCCGTGAAATGCCTCGATAAGCTTCTTTCCTGTTTGCAGGCCTTTTTCTTCCATTGGCTCCGTAACTTCATTACCGATAGAATACATGATGACACACGGATGATTGTAATCCTTATCCACCATGGCAATAATATCTTCCATGAAATGGCCCTCAAATCTTAAAGCATAATCATAGGCGGTTTTTGACTTATACCACATATCCCAGCCTTCGTCCATGACATACATGCCGAGGGTATCGCACGCTTCCAGCAGATTTTTACTTATAGGATTATGGGACGAGCGGATGGCATTAAAGCCGATGGCTTTCAGTCGGCTGATCCTGCGGTATTCTGATTCCCTGCAGGTTACTGCTCCAAGGATGCCGTTGTCATGATGAATACAACCGCCCCTCAAAAGAGTGCTTTTTCCGTTTACGAAAAAACCGTCTTTATTCCAGGCCAGTTTCCGGATCCCGAAGGAAACGCTTTGTTCATCCAGTATCGCGTCCTTCTCTTTCAGTATCGCTCTGCATTCATAAAGATCCGGATGTTCAGCGTCCCAGAGCTCCGCCTGATCGATTACGAATTTCTGGTGATTTCCGCGGCCTTCGGCAACTGCCCTGCCGCCGCGTAGAATTTCAACAACCGTCTCATATTCCGTTTCCTTAAGTGAAGAGCTTTCAACATCCACCGCAATTTCCGCCGGATCCGTCTTAAGAGTCGTCACACGTATGCCATCCGGAAGAATATGAGATCTGCTTCCGGTCCACAGCCACACCGGACGGATCATTCCTGCGCCCGAATACCAGCGGCTGTCCGGTTTTTGGGAACCATTTACCGTCACTTTAAGGATGTTCCCGGAGCCATAGGACAGATTGTCCAGTAAAAAAC
>DCDB01000217.1 GCA_002316215.1 Lachnospiraceae bacterium UBA1066
TGGCCGATGCCGACGTCGACGGTGCACATATCGGTACGCTGCTTCTGACTCTTTTTTACCGTTATATGCCGGATCTCATTAACGAAGGCCATGTCTATATCGCTATGCCGCCTCTTTATAAGGTGGTTCCGCCGAAGGGGGAGGGCGTTTACCTCTACGACGACAAGGCGCTGGAACGCTATCGAAAGACGCATGCGGGATCGAAATTCACGCTTCAAAGATATAAAGGCTTAGGAGAGATGGATCCGCAGCAGCTGTGGGAAACTACGCTCGATCCGAAGACCAGGAGGCTGCGCCGCATCGAGATCGGGGATGCGCGGCTTTCATCCGACATTACGGAGGTGCTGATGGGAACAGAGGTCCCGCCGCGCAAGGATTTCATTTACGAGCATGCGCAGGATGCGGAACTGGACGTATAACGGGCGAACCGCTGCATTTTACAGGAGGAAACAGAGATGAGCGTTACGGAAGACAAAATCATCCGGACGGATTATTCGGAAATAATGCAGAAGAACTATATCGACTATGCCATGTCGGTTATCGTGTCACGCGCCCTTCCGGACGTGCGGGACGGTCTCAAACCGGTACAAAGACGTGTGCTTTATGACATGTACGAGCTTGGAACGCGCTACGATAAGCCGTACCGGAAATCCGCGCGTATTGTCGGGGACACCATGGGCAAATACCATCCGCATGGCGACAGTTCGATCTATGACGCGCTCGTCGTTATGGCCCAGGATTTTAAGAAGGGGCAGATCCTGGTGGACGGGCACGGAAATTTCGGATCGATTGAGGGCGACGGAGCAGCAGCCATGCGTTATACGGAAGCTCGTCTGGCAAAAATAACGCAGGAGGTTTTTCTTGCGGATCTTGATAAAGATATTGTTGACTTCGTGCCGAATTTTGATGAGACGGAGAAAGAGCCGACGGTTCTTCCTGTTAGAATCCCGAATATTCTGGTAAACGGCTCTGACGGTATTGCCGTCGGCATGGCAACTTCTATACCCCCGCATAATCTGGGCGAGGTTGTGGATGCTGTCCGCGCCTATATGAAAAATAATGAAATCACGACGAAAGCGCTTTTGAAACACCTGAAAGGACCGGATTTTCCGACGGGAGGAATCATCGTAAATGCGGATGACCTCCTGAATATTTATGAAACGGGGAGCGGAAAGCTGCGTATACGCGGCCGGGCTGAAATCGAGGATGTCAAAGGCGGAAAACAGCAGATCGTGATAACCGAAATTCCGTATACTATGATCGGGGCAGGCATCGGGAAGTTTTTGAATGATACCGCCCAGCTTGCAGAGTCGCATATTACGAATGATATCTCTGATATTTCCAACCAATCTTCAAAGGAAGGCATCCGGATCGTCGTTGAACTGAAAAAAGGAGCGAATGCGGAAAATGTCCTGAACCTGCTCTACAAAAAGACGAAACTTGAGGATACCTTTGGCGTCAATATGCTGGTGGTTTCCGGGGGACGTCCGGAAACGATGTCTTTAAAGAAGATGATCGAGGCGAACGTCGATTATCAGTTTGAGCTTGCGAACCGCAAATATGAGAATCTTCTCGCAAAGGAACTGGAAAAGAAGGAAATACAGGAAGGTCTGATGCAGGCCTGCGATGTCATTGATCTGATTATCGAGATTCTTCGCGGCTCTAAGAACCAGAAAATGGCGAAGGACTGCCTGATTCTCGGAAAGACAGAGGGAATTCATTTTAAATCAGCCCAAAGCAGGAAGGATGCCGGGGGGCTTCATTTTACGGAGCGCCAGGCAGCGGCTATTCTGGAAATGCGGCTGGTGAAACTGATCGGGCTCGAAATTGAGGCGCTTTTTAAAGAACATGAAGAAACACTTGCGCATATAGCCCGCTACCAGGAACTGCTGAATAATTATGACGCTATGGCGGAGGACATTCTTAAGGGGCTGGAGACCATTAAAAAGGAGTACGGACGGAAAAGACGTACGGCCATAGAGAATGCCGAAGCCATTGTTTTGGAAGAAAAAGCCCCCGAAGAAGAGGAAGTGGTTTTTGCGATGGACCGCTTCGGCTACGCAAAGACCCTGGATACGGCAGTTTATGAAAAGAACAGCGAGGCCGCAGGCGAGGACAGCAAATACATTTTCCGGGTCATGAATACAGACAGGATATGCCTGTTTACGAATACAGGGAAGCTTCATACGGTCAAGGCAATGGACATTCCGACGCGAAAGCTCCGGGACAAGGGGATTCCGATTGATAATCTGAGCAATTTTACCAGCAAGGATGAAGAAATTGTCTGGATGGCACCGCTGTCGTTTATAAAGTCCAATAAGATTTTTATCGCTACCCGGCAGGGTTTTGTGAAAGTCACGGACGGCGCGGAATTCGAATCGAGCGTCCGGAGCATTGCGGCGACGAAGCTTCAGGAGAACGATGAAGTTGTTCTGGCAGGGGCGGCCAAAGATGCAGAATTTGCTGTTTTAGGCAGTCATGACGGCTTTTTTATAAAATTCCTGCTTAACGAAGCGCCGGAACTTAAGAAGACGGCAGTCGGCGTCCGCGGCATAAAGCTTTCGGAAAATGATTATGTTGAAGTATCCTGCCTTCTTGAGAATGCGAAAGAATTTATCCTGGATTTCCACGGAAAGAAAATGACGCTGAATCGGCTCAAGCTTTCGAAGAGGGGCGGAAAAGGAACAAAAAGCCGCTGAAAATAAGTCGAAAAAGCCGAAAAATAAAGCGGATTTGCTTGCATTGAGCCTGAATGCGTGTTATAGTAGCGATATCGTAATACGAGATCGACTTAAGAGCGGACAGATGTCCGCTCTTAACTTTTGTAAAGGGGCGGCAGATATAAAAACCGCACGATAAAAGGAAAATACCACGGAACAAGCTGACATCAGAACATAATCAGGAGGAAACCGGAAAACATGAACACCGAATTAAAAGAAGCTATTGAAATGCTGGAAAAGGAAAAAGGCATCAGTAAGGCGACACTTCTTGATTCCATTGAGCAGTCGCTGATGCAGGCATGCAAAAACAACTACGGAAAAAATGATAATATTAATGTGCGGATAGATCCGGATACCTGCGATTACAGCGTGACGGCTGAAAAAGAAGTTGTTGAGGATGACGAGCATATTGTGGATCCTTCTCTTCAGGTAACAGTGGAAGATGCACAGAAGGACAATCCGGGTGCGAAGGCGGGCGATATCATTACGGTTGACATTAATTCAAAGGCCTTCGGAAGGATCGCAACCCAGAATGCGAAAAACGTCATTCTTCAGCGCATAAGAGAAGAAGAAAGAAATGTTGTTTATAATCAGTATAACGGCAAGGTGCGGGATATTGTTTCCGGCGTTGTGCAGAGAATGCAGGGAAAAACTTACTGCATCAATCTCGGCAAGGCGGACGCCCTGTTAAATGAGAATGAGCAGGTGAAGACAGAACATTTCCAGCCGACGGAACGTATTAAGGTCTATGTCCTGGATGTCAAGAAATCTCCAAAAGGACCGAAGATCCTGGTGTCGAGAACCCATCCTGAGCTTGTCCGCAAGCTTTTTGAAGAAGAAGTATCCGAAGTGCGGGACGGGACTGTTGAGATAAAGGGCATTTCGCGTGAAGCCGGATCGAGAACGAAGATGGCCGTCTGGTCAAACAATCCGGATGTCGATCCTGTCGGAGCCTGCGTCGGTGTCAACGGGAGCCGTGTCGGTGCTGTAGTAAATGAGCTTCGCGGAGAAAAAATCGATATTATCGCCTGGGACGAAAATCCGGCAGTACTTATTGAAAATGCACTGAGTCCTGCAAAGGTTATTTCGGTCGGTGCAGATCCTGATGAACGCGCAGCTCTTGTTGTCGTACCGGATTATCAGCTTTCGCTGGCCATCGGAAAAGAAGGGCAGAATGCCCGTCTTGCCGCCAGGCTGACCGGCTATAAGATTGATATTAAATCAGAGACGCAGGCCCGCGAGTCCGGAGACTTTGATCAGATGTACGAAGATGATTTTAATGAATACGGAGAAGGATTTACGGGGAATGAAGGGGAAGAATCCTATGGGGCAAACGAACTTATCGATGACGAAGAAGAAACCGCTACGGACGTGTCTGGGATGCAGGACAGCGAAGGAGAAATCTGAACTCCTGCGCATTGTCCGTACTCCGGACGGGGAGATCGCTTTTGACAGAACAGGCCGTAAGAATGGCCGGGGAGCTTATATCTGCAGAAATCCGGAATGCCTTAAGAAGGCATTTAAGGCCAAATCCCTTGCCAGAGCCCTGAAGACGGAAATTCCCGGAGAGATTGAAGCAAGGCTTCTGGAGGAGATTGTGAATGCGGGAGAAAAGTAAGGCCCTGGGATATCTCGGGCTTGCGGCTAAAGCAGGAAAATGCCGCAGCGGTGAATTCCAGACGGAAAATGCAATAAAAAGACATCATGCAAAAGCAGTCCTTATCGCTGCTGATGCATCGGAAAATACAAAGAAGAGTTTTTGCGATATGTGTGAGCACTCGGGCGTGCCGGTATTTGTCCTTCTAAACCGTGAAGTTCTGGGACACGCCCTGGGGAAGGAATTCAGAGCCTCATGCGCTATAACGGATGAAGGCCTGGCAGCAGCATTTATCAGGGCGCTTGAGGAAGAAAGGGAACATAAGGAGATAGTAGATGACGAAAATCAGGGTTCATGAACTTGCAAGGGAAGTCGGCAGAGAGAATAAGGATATTATTGATTATCTGACAGGAAAAGGCTATGATGCACGGACGGCCGTCAGTGCGGTTCCTGACAATGAAGTCGAAAATATCCGTATTAAATTCGGCGCAGCTGTGAAACAGGACGCGCAGGAGAAAAAGGCAGCCGCACCGGCTGAAAATGCGGAAAAGAAAGAGTCGGATCCGAAACGTGAGAAGCAGGCATCAAACAAGCAAGAAGGAAAAAAGCATGGCCTGATTTATTCTGTTTTCCGTTCCCAAAATGCTTCCGGACAGCTGCAGAAACGGCCGAAAAACAGTCCTGTACAGGAAAACCCGAAAAGGCCGGGAATCTTTTCTTCTGACAGGCAGCGGACAGTTTCAGACGATCAGGAAATAAAGCCGCTTGTGCCTGAAGAAAATCCCAAAGAAGTGAAGGCTGCTGAAGCCTTTAAGAAAGAGAATGCAGGATCAGCCGCAGAGGCGGTTCGGGGAGAAGTAAGGCCGACTGCAGCTGTAAATCCGCCAGAGGCAAAACCGGCCGCAGAAAAGCACGAAGAAGCAAAACCCGAAAAACTAAAACCGGCCGAAACAGAAAATGAAAGTAAAGGCACGGCAGAAGTGAGGCATCCGAAGGCCGGACAGGATGAGGCGCCGGTTTCGAAAGAACAGTCGGAAGATAAAAAAGCTGCTGAATCAAAAGTCCCGGTAAGAGCGGCAGAACAGAAGTCGGCGGAAGAAAAAACAGTGAGCGAAAAATCGGATGAGGTAAAGAAAGCAGCGTCTGAAGCAGCGGGGAAGCCGAGTGCTTCTAAGTTGACATCTTCCGTTTCCGAAGAAGCTTCCGAAAAGTCTCTTCAGCAGAATGCCGTCCATGAAAAAGCTGTACCGGAAACCGCACCTGTTACGGAACATACAGCGGCAGTCCGGGATCATATACAGAGCCAGACGCAAAACCAGAGTCAGACACAGGACCAGAGCCAGATGCAGAACCAGAGCCAGACACAGGGCCAGAGCCAGATGCAGAACCAGAGCCAGACACAGGGCCAGAGCCATAACCCGGTCCAGAACCAAAATCAGAACCCGAGCCAGAACCAGACTCCGGTTCAGGGCCAGAACCAGACCCCGGTTCAGAGCCAGAACCAGACTCCGGTTCAGAGCCAGAACCAGACCCCGGTTCAGGGCCAGACTTCGGTTCAGAACCAGAGGCCGAACCAGTCACAGGGTCAGAACCAGACACAGGGCCAGAATCGTCCGTCCTATAGCCAGGGCCAGAATCGTTCTTCTTATGGGCAGAACCAGAATCGTCCGTCCTATGGTCAGGGCCAGAATCGTCCGTCCTACGGTCAGGGCCAGAACCAGAATCGTCCTTCTTATGGTCAGGGTCAGAATCGTCCGTCCTACGGTCAGGGCCAG
>DCDB01000215.1 GCA_002316215.1 Lachnospiraceae bacterium UBA1066
GAATAAAACAGGGAATAAAACAAGGAGAGAGACAGGGACGAAAACGAGGAATAAAGCAGGGTGCTTTAAATGTTGCTGAAAAAATGATTAAAAGAAATATGCCAATATCGGAAATCAGGGATCTTACCGGAATTTCGGAAGCGGATATTTTGAAGCTGAAGAAGGAAATGGATCGATAAAGAGACGGCCTCCGGATGAAACACGGGAGGCCGTTTCTTTAAGAAATTTGTCGGATTAAAGATTCTTATCCATAAAAGCAATGATTCCGTTTTCCACTTCTTCTTTGATGTCTTTGTAATTAAAAATCTCATGACGCCTTCCCGGATAAACCTTCGTCGTCACGCTGTCGTGTCCGGTTGAGCGCAGCCAGTTCGTTACTTCATATACGCCCTTTCCGTATTCGCCGACCGGATCCTGGTCGCCGCCGATATTGTAAATCGGAAGTGCAGCCGGAACTTTGGAAGCCCATTCGCATCCTTCAATAGAAGTTACCATCTGTGAAAAATACATAAGAGAACGGTTGGTGACCGGCCGGGCAGCAGTTCCGAGAGGATCGGTTGCATTGTCGAGCTGTACATAGGGGTCGCCGCAGATCCATTCATTTCCGAGACGGATTTCTCCGCAGCGTTCATTCATCCATCCCATCAGTTTGTAAGCGACTTCAGGAGAACTTTCTTCCCCTTTTCCTTCGTCGACAAGGGCTTTCAGTGCCTTGCCTGTTTCGGCGGCATTGCGGAAGACGCCTGCCGTTCCGCAGAAGGTCGCGCCGGACAGTTCCTTTCCGTAAACGGAGGTGAAATCTCTGGCAATAAACGACCCCATGCTGTGGCCGAAGAGGAAGTACGGCAGATTCGGGAACTTCTCTTTTGTCAGATTCATCAGCGTATGTTCGTCTTCCGTCATCGTCCGGTAACCCTTGTCTCCCCAGTTGCCCCAGGTGTTATTCATCATAGCCGTTTTCCCGTGCCCGACATGGTCATCAGCGGTTACGATATAGTCCGCTTCTGTAAAATGCGCAATCATATGCAGATAGCGTCTGGAATGTTCGCCGAAGCCGTGGATCAGCTGGACGATACCCTTCGGCTTTGCGGCCGGTACATAGATGAAGCCCTGAACCTCGTCACGTTCATTAAATGATTTAAAACTGATTTCGTGCAGCATTTTTTATGCCTCCTTTGTTTTTAAGTGCGTAATTGCAGTCGGGATTCCTTTGATTTTTCAATGAGCCTTTGCAATCAGGACTCCGTTGATTTTTTTTGCACTCCTATGATACTTAAGACCTTTGTTTCATTGTAAGACAGAAGAACAATGCCTCCGAGCAGGCAGAGGACGGCGGCGACAATGGCCGTGATGCGGTAGCCGAGGCCGTTTGTTCCGATGAGCGCGATGCTTGTGAAAATCAGCATGGCCACAGACTGGCCGAGCTTGAAAGCGAAGGTGCGGGCGGCGTAGAACATACCCTGACGGTTCTCACCGGTCGTTTTACTGTCCGCTTCGGCGATATCAGCGACAATAGCCTGCGGCAGGATCCCTAAGACTGCCATCGGAACAGCGCCGAGCACGGCTACGAGAATGCCCCAGACCATACCGGAGATTCCAAAGAGACCGCAGAGAGACGTCAGGACAAACACAGCTGAGAAGAAAATAAAAGCAAAGGTGATCAGGCGCTTTTTACCGGTTTTTCCGGCCAGAATATTGACAGGTACATAAAAGAGGACGGATACGCCTGTCATAAGGGCGAAAAGGACAAAGGACATGCTGTCCGGCAGTTTCATGAGGACGGTGATGTAGAACGGCAGGCCGGTCTGGAACATGGTAAGGGCAATCCAATAGAGGACGTCGGAACCGACGAACTTCTGGAATTCATGGTTGCTGAAAGTCTTTACCAGCGAGCTGAAGGCCGGTGTATCGCTGGGAGTCGTATCGGCATAATCGGCTTCATGGATCGCAAATGCCGGAATCAGCATGCAGACCATTCCGATGACGGAAAGGACGGCGACACCTGCGCGCATGCCTCCTGTATAGCCGAAGAGCGGCTTGAAAGCACCGGCGATATTCGGCAGCAGGTAAGCCGTAGCCGTACCGATGATAAAGGTAAATGAAATATAGGTTGAGACGTTGATGCGCGCCTCCTGCGTACGTCCGAGCTCGGGAATGAGGGCGTTAAACGGAGTGCAGTAAATCGTCATGAAGAGGTAGAACAGAAGATCCATGACGAGCAGGAAGACACCATTGAGCGGGCTCGTGCCGTTCACCGGGGAAATGAAAATCAGAATGGTAACGATGCAGAGCGGCACCGCGGCGGCGCGCATAAACGGGATGCGGCGGCCGAGGCGGCTCTTGCAGCGGTCTGATTTTCCGGCAATAAAGGGATCCGTGACGGCATCAAAGATACGTCCTACGGCGGCAATGAGACCGATCACGGTGAGACCGATGAAAACCGCGCCCTGCGGCAGGAAGAGCGGCTGCTTTTGTTGTTGCTTTTGTTGCTATAGCTGTTTCCTCCGGTTTTTTGTGTTTTACGGTATGCCGGAGTTTCATGATCGATCTGTTTAATGTACGGATTGAATGCGTGCTGCTTTTTGTTTATATACGGGCTGGATGCCGTGATGTTTCCCGGGTTCTATGCTTATGCCGTATCATCCCGGCAATGCCTGCTGCTTTGAAGTGAAAGAGATTTCCGGAATTACCCGGCGCTTTCCAGATAATGCAGGATTAACTTGCGGAGCATCCGGAGTTCCTCGTCGGATGAAGAAGGACTGTCGGCGGAAAGAATCGGGCCCCGCGCGATTTTTTCCGCCAATGCATTGATGGAATGCGTTACGGTAAAATAGAGCGTCCGGTAATCGAGATCCGGGCGGATACTTCCGTCGTCGATGCCTTTTTTGCACGCGGTAAGGAAAAGATCCTCAATGCTTACAATACTTTTTTCGTAGTCGGACAGTTCTTCGGCAGGAACTTTTTCCTGCAGCATCAGACGGTCGAAGGCGTCCAGAAAATGAACAAAGTCAGGATTCTTCCTGTAGAAATCCAGCAGGAAATCAACCTCCAGAGCGACCTGGTCTATGCCCTTTTTTTCTTTATAAGAGGCAAGGATAAATGCCCGGTCGAATTGTTTCTGGATGTCCTGCCAGAGACGCGTACCGGCCTCAATTACAACTTTTGTGCGTGTGCCGAAATAACGGTAAAGAGAAGCGACGCCGAGCCCTGCGGCATCGGCGATATCCGTCATGCGTACAGAATCGATACCCTGCTTAAGGAAAAGGGCGGAAGCTGTTCGGATGATATCCTCTTTTTTGAGCAGCAGGGTTTTTTCCGATAAGGTTTCTTTTCCGGTACTTTCTTTTTTCATTTCCATCTCCCCGTGAATACTATTTGGCAGTTATGATGTTCTGGATCCTTTTGCCGCCTTGTGACGCCTGTATCATAAAAAAGCGATAGTCTTACTATCAACATAATAGTAAGACTATCACACGCTGGAATTGATTTCAATTCTTATTAAGTCACAAATATCTAATGCGTTTTTTGTGAAATTATCCGGTCTGTCTTCTGTCTGCGGATGAAAGTTTTTTCAGCCGGGCGGGTATGCAAAGGCGAAAGATACAGCCGGTATGGAGTTCATTTCCCGTGTACGCGGCTGGGGAAAAGGGCGTCGAGGATGTAGATGATCAGCCCGAAGCACAGGAGAAGTCCGCCGATGATGAAATAGTAAGACGCAAGGGATGAGGTTGTGCCATATATTTCAAGTACGCCAAGGAAGCAGCTTCCGACCGTAAGCGTGGCGATTCCGGCGGTGTACAGGTTTCTTGAGGCAGCACGCGGGAAGCTGAAAAAATCTGTGAAGGCCAGGATTCCGAAAGGCAGGGATCCCAGAAGCAGCGGAAAAAGAAACATGAAGATCATCCAGTTGGAGTAGACCTGATGGCTGAAAAGCTCGTAAATGAAGCCAAAAAGAGCACAGAATGCCGAGGCAATGAGATATTTAAGGAAGATCTTCCGGGCAGTTCTTTTATTGTTATCCGATGTAGACAATGTCGCTCACCTTCCTTTCACTGATGGTATTGCCGTTTGTCGTCGGCTGGTTGACGACGGTGCCGTTGAAGACCATGGTCGAAGAACCGCCGCCGTCAAGATTGTAGGCGCATGTCACTCCGAGCCCTGTCATGAAGGATGCAAGCTCCGAAAGCGAAAGACCGGTGCTTGCGCTTGTGCGTCCGTCGGAAACAACGAAGACGTAATGCAGGCTGTCGATGATGCCGATGGCTGTTCTGGGATTGCTGGCCATCGCCTTTCCGACTTCTTCATTGCTGGAAACGGAAACCTGGCCATTTTCGACAAGCGCAGGACCGAAGCTTAAGACCTGCCATGCGCCGCTGTTTATAAGTTCTTCCGCAGTGGTTTCGCCTTCATCAATGATGCCGAAAGTGCCGTCATTGTAAATGACAAGATCCTCCTGGCCGGAGCCGGCGGAAGTACTCCGGTATAAGACGCCGTTCCGGATGACGTATCCGGTTTCCTGCGCGCCGTAAAAATCGCCGTTAATTGCGAGGATGGCATTTACGGAATCTGCAATCGCGGAAGTGGTGGCAGTGACATTTTTCCCATAGGTATTGCTGGCAAAAGCCGCTTTAAGGGAGTCTAAGCTTGCAAGCTGCACGTCGGCCACGTAAATGTTAGTGTCATTTTCGCGATAAGTCGTAATTGTAATCGTAATATTTCCGTCGCTGTAAGAGGTATCGGTTACCGTCGCTGCACCGGAGGCTGCCGGGCTTCCTGCTGCGGAAGCGCTTCCGGAGACTGCTGAGCTTCCTGTTGCGGAAGCGCTTCCGGAGGCTGCCGAGCTTCCTGTTGCGGAAGTGCTTCCGGAGGCTGCCGGGCTTACTGTTGCGGAAGTGCTTCCGGAGGCTGCCGAGCTTCCGGATGCGGAAGTGCTGCCGGAGGAGCTGCTCTTTGCTGCGGCCGAGGCGTAGGTTCCGGAGCTGCCCGTGCTTGCGGCTGTCTGGCTGACGACGGTGTAGGTCCTCGGGATAACGAAGGTGTCGAGGAGCGCATAGACCGTAAAGGCAGTCAGGACGCCTCCGTAAATGATACCGAAAAGATGCGGATGGGAATGCCGGAAGATTTTCATTTTCGCCACGCTTTCTGTATTTCGGGAGTTATTTATTGGATGAAGCTATTCTCTCAGATAATCGCGAAGAAAATAAAACGAAACGGTGAAAGAAGTGTGAAAACAGCTGTACTGCTGAACTTTAAGCAGAGTTTGGCTGCTGAGGCATTTTTATCAGGTTCTTGTATGCTGAAATATGAACAGACTTAAAGGCATTGACCTGCGTAAACCCGGGGATTGCAGGAGAAGATAACTGAGTTTTGCCCATGAAGGAAGAAACCAAATTTGCGCTTTTCCGAAAGCGTGTTATACTGAAATACAAGATACCTGGATGATTTTGTGTATTTGAAAGGGTTCGGATTATGAAATATGAAAAAAGTGTTATACTGAAAAACGGCGAAGAATGCCTGATCAGGAGTGCTGCCGCGGAAGATGCGGAAGAGATACTTGAAGTTTTCAACCGGACGCACAATGAGACAGACTTTATGCTGACATATACGGATGAAAACAGTTTTGATGAAGAAAAGGAGAGACAGTTCCTGACCGAAAAGGAAAACAGCGGGGACGAAATCGAGCTGTGCGCCGTTGTAAACGGCAGGATTGCCGGAACTGCGGGAATTGACGCTGTCGGAAGGAAAGATAAGATCAGACACCGTGCGGAGTTCGGAATCGGTATTGCAAAAGATTTCTGGGGGCTGGGCATCGGCAGGGCACTGACAGATGCCTGCATCGAATGCGCAAGGCACGCCGGATACGTGCAGCTTGAGCTGCAGGCCGTAAGCGAAAATGCACGGGCGGCTTGCTTATATAAGAGTGCCGGATTTACGGAATACGGCCGCAATCCGAAGGGCTTCCGCTCCCGGACTGCCGGATGGCAGGAACTTATTCTTATGCGGATGGAACTTA
>DCDB01000346.1 GCA_002316215.1 Lachnospiraceae bacterium UBA1066
TATTCATTGTTTAAACCAGCTGTCCTTATCCATTGTTCACTGCGGCTGTTCCCGACCCTTTTCGCAGAAACTGACTTGTCGCTGCCGGAGATACTTCACCTCATTCTTCACTGCAGATATCTTCGATCTTCTGCAGCTCCTCCGGTAAAAATTCCGTCTTTTGGACAGCCGCCGTATTTTCCGGAATCTGCTCCGGATGCGAAGCGCCGATCAATACGGAGCAGACATCGCCGTCCTTTAATATCCACGAAAGAGCCATCTGCGCAAGACTCTGGCCTCGCGATGCTGCCAGATCGTTCAGAGCCGAAATCTTCCGAACCTTCTCCGGGGTCACATCCGCCGCATGGAGAAAACGCCCGTCCCGTGCAATCCGGCTGTCCGACGGAATACCATGAAGATACTTGTCCGTCAGAAGTCCCTGCGCCAGTGGTGAAAATGCAATGATACCGAGACCATTTTCCCTGCAGAAACTCTTCACCCCGTCTACTTCAATCTTACGGTCGAAAACGGAATACCTGCGCTGATTCACGATCAGCGGGCAATGAAGCTCTTTCATAATGGCCATCGCCTGTTCCGTCTGTTCTTTATTATAATTGGAAATTCCGGCATAAAGCGCTTTTCCGCTTCGAACAATCTGCGCGAGTGCCTCCATTGTCTCTTCCATCGGAGTTTCCGGATCCGGACGATGATGATAGAAAATGTCTACATATTCCAGCCCGAGGCGCATGAGGCTCTGATCCAGGCTCGCAACCAGATACTTTTTGCTCCCGTGATCTCCGTAAGGTCCTTTCCACATATCATATCCGGCCTTTGTCGTAATGACCAGCTCGTCACGATAGGGCTTAAAATCTTTCGCCAGGATACGTCCCGCATTTTCTTCCGCACTTCCGTAAACCGGACCGTAATTATTGGCCAGGTCAAACTGCGTGATGCCGCTATCGAAAGCCGTCCTGCAGATAGCACGCATATTTTCGAAATTATCCTTGCTGCCGAAATTATGCCAGAAGCCAAGAGATACCGCCGGAAACTTAAGGCCGCTTCGCCCGACGTAATTGTACTTCATTTTCTCGTAGCGTCCTTCATCTGCAATGTAAACTTCGTTCATAATTCCTCCGATTATTTTCTGAAATTCTGAATCCCCTGGGGGTGAGTTTCCCATACGCTTAAGGGCAGTTGCCTCTGCATTGAAAAATAGATCTGTGCCTCTTGCGGCGATTCTCAGTGCGCTGAAAACGAACCCAGTCACGCATAAACAATTACCGTTACATTGGGGACGGGGCTAAATGCAGACAGCTCCGTCCCCAACTGAAAAATTTCAACAATAATTTATAGAATTGAAAGATAATTTGTGAATAATTTCTCGTTTTATCCACAGAATTCAGAAACCGTCCACAGTTTTAAGTTCAAAACCCGGTTTTACACACATTCTACAGCTCAGCCCGCATCGTATAAAAACCTTTACTTCTCCGCCGGCTCAGCCCGCATCGCTAAAAAACCTTTACTTCTCCTAAGGCTCAGTCAGCGTTATGGAAAACCTTGACTGCCCCGCAGGCTTTTGCTGCGTCTGCAACGGCTTTAGCCACTGCCGGAACCACGCGCTTGTCAAATGCGCCCGGAATGATATATTCCTCATTCAGTTCATCTTCCGTAATGATATCCGCAATTGCCTTGACGGCTGCGATCTTCATTTCCTCAGTGATATCGGTTGCCCTGGCATCCAGTGCGCCGCGGAAAAGTCCCGGGAAAACAAGGACATTGTTGACCTGGTTCGGATAATCGCTTCTTCCGGTTGCAACAATGCGCGCACCGCCGGCCTTAGCCTCTTCCGGCATAATTTCAGGCGTCGGATTTGCCATGGCAAAAACGATGGCATCGGAAGCCATTGTAGAAACCATCTCCGTGCTCAGGGCTTTCGGTCCGGAAACACCGATGAAAACGTCTTTTCCTTTGATTGCATCGGCCAGTGTGCCGTGGATCTGCTCTCTATTCGTCTTTTCCGCCATGGCTGCCTGCGCAGGATTCATCCATTCCTCACCTTTTGCAAGAATTCCCTGCTTGTCTACGAGGACAACATCACCGATGCCCTGTGCAAGAAGCAGCTTGCAAATGGAAATTCCCGCGGAACCCGCACCATTGATGACGACCTTAACATCCTTGATATCCTTTTTCACAAGCTTCAGCGCATTGCGGAGAGCTGCTGAAAGAACAATAGCCGTCCCGTGCTGGTCATCATGAAAAACCGGAATATCGAGTTCTTTTCTTAGTCTTGTTTCAATTTCAAAACAGCGGGGAGCGGAAATATCTTCAAGGTTAATTCCGCCGAAAGTCGGTGCAATGTATTTTACCGTCTTGATGATTTCTTCAGTATCCTTTGTGTCGAGGCAGATCGGAAAAGCATCAATGCCGGCAAATGTCTTGAAAAGGATTGCCTTGCCTTCCATAACAGGAAGTCCGGCCAGCGGTCCGATATCGCCAAGACCTAAAACAGCGGTTCCGTCCGTCACGACAGCCACCAGATTTTTCTTTGCCGTATATCTGTAAACATCTTCCGGGTTTGCATGGATCCTGCGGCAGGGCTCCGCAACACCCGGCGTATAAGCCGTGCTTAAATCCTCTCTTGTCTCGACCTTGACCTTGGATACCACTGCAATCTTTCCGCCGTTTTCTTCGTGAAGCTTCAGTGCTTTTGCGTTGTAGTCCATAATTTTATCTCCTTTTATTTATTTTATACGCTGGAGATGATTCGACTGCGTTTTGGATCATCCTCACCGCCTTGTTCATATTCTCCGGAGACATTCTCCAAAAGTCCGGGGTAACGCGTTAATCCGTTCCCGCGGGGACTGTCCCCAGAAGTCCGGGGTAACGCGTTAATCCGTTCCCGCGGGGACTGTCCCCAGCTTCATGGTAAGGGCAATCCGCTTTTTCACGGGATCAACTGACAGCACTTTGACATTCACGATGTCACCGACGCTGACGGCCTCAAGCGGATGCTTAATGTAATGATCGGACATCTGTGAAATGTGGACCAGGCCGTCCTGATGAACACCGATATCCACGAATGCTCCGAAATCAATGACGTTCCGTACGGTTCCCTTAAGAACCATACCCGGCTTTAAATCCTTTATGTCCATGACGTCGCTGCGAAGAATCGGCGCCGGCATGCTTTCGCGCGGATCACGCGCCGGTTTTTCCAGTTCCTCTAAAATGTCATCCAGGGTGATCTCGCCGATTCCCAGCTCCTCCGCCGTCTTTTTCTTATCCGCTATCTTACCGGCCAGAGTCCCGCTCCTTGTCGTGCTTTCTTCAGCAGTTTTCCGGAAATCTTTTTCTCGTGCAGGGCTGCCCGAAACAGCTCTTCCTGCAGGACTTCCCTGAGCAGCTCTTCCTGCAGGGCTGCCCGAAACAGCTCTTCCTGCGGGACTTTCCTGAGCAGATCTTTCCGCAGGATTTCCCTGAGCAGCTCTTCCTGCAGGGCTTCCCTGAACAGGCTTTCCTGCATTTTTTTCGGAAGCTGCCTTCTTTTGCAGTTTTCTCAAATCCTCCATTGTAAGCCCGAGTTTTTTCATCAGGCCTTCTGCCGCTTTATAAGATTCCGGGTGTACGGACGTAGAGTCAAGCGGATTCTCCCCATCCGAAATCCGCATAAACCCCGCACACTGCTCGAAAGCCTTGGGCCCCAGTTTCGGCACTTTAAGAAGCTGCCTGCGATTGGTAAAGCGTCCGTTCATTTCACGGTAATGCACAATTCCGGCAGCCAGTGTTCTGGAAACGCCGGATATATGTTCAAGAAGGGGCGCAGATGCCGTATTGAGATCCACTCCGACCTTATTAACCGACTCTTCGACAACTCCGGCCAGGGCATCCCCCAGCTTTTTCTGATTCATATCATGCTGGTATTGCCCGACTCCGATCGACTGCGGATCAATTTTCACGAGTTCCGCAAGCGGATCCTGCAGCCTGCGCGCGATTGATGCCGCGCTTCGCTGCCCGACGTCGAAATTCGGGAACTCTTCCGTTGCCAGCGCACTTGCGGAATAGACCGATGCGCCCGCTTCATTGACAATGACATACTGCACAGGTTCCTGAAGTTCCTTAATCAGTGAAACAATGACCTGCTCCGACTCGCGCGAAGCCGTGCCGTTTCCGACCGAAATCAGATCCACGTGATACTTTTCAATCAGCCTTTTAAGTTCTTTCTTCGCTTCTTCTACCTTATTCTGAGGCGCTGTCGGGAAAATGACTTTCGTATCGAGCACCTTTCCTGTTGCGTCGACAACTGCCAGCTTGCAGCCCGTGCGGAAGGCCGGATCCCAGCCCAGCACGGTCTTGCCGGCAATCGGCGGCTGCATAAGCAGCTGCTCCAGATTTTTCCCGAATATACGGATGGCACCGTCTTCAGCCTTTTCCGTCAGCTCGTTCCTGATTTCACGTTCAATCGCCGGCTGAATCAGACGGTGATAACTGTCTTCGGCCGTTTCCCTAAGCAGCGGCGAGGTATACGGATTATCACGCACAATCACTTTTTTCTCAAGATAGCGCAGGATTCTGTCTTCCGGTGCCGTAAGCTTTACCGTGAGAACTTTTTCTTTCTCGCCTCGGTTCAGGGCCAGCACCCTGTGACCTGCAATCTTCTTTACCGGCTCCTGAAAATTATAGTACATCTCATAAACGCTGGACGCTCCCGGTGTCT
This sequence comes from Lachnospiraceae bacterium UBA1066, assembly GCA_002316215.1. Lineage (GTDB taxonomy): Bacteria > Bacillota > Clostridia > Lachnospirales > Lachnospiraceae > Chordicoccus. The sequence goes on from DCDB01000346.1 coordinate 4,691, forward strand.
TCGCCTCACTTTCCAGGATTCCCTCGTCAAATGTAACCCTGCGGATATACGTTCTGTAATTCGCCTCATCCGAAATTGCCTCCGCGATAATATCTTTCGCCCCGGCAATGGCATCTTCCACTGTCAAAACGCCCTTTTCTTTATTTAAATACTTCACGGCTTCATTTTCAAGAGGCTCCTTAATCTTCTGAAGAAGCAGCACACTAGAAAGCCCCTCCAGCCCCTTTTCTCTTGCAATGCCGGCACGGGTTCTGCGCTTCGGACGGTACGGCCTGTAAAGGTCCTCGACCTCCACCATCGTCTCCGCTTCCGCGATCTTTTTCTTAAGTTCCGCCGTCAGCCTGCCCTGTCCGTCTATGCTTTCCAGAACCTGCTCCTTCTTTTCCTCAAGACTCTTGAGGTAGGTCAGCCGGTCATTCAGGCTGCGCAGGACTTCATCATTTAAAGAACCCGTCACTTCCTTGCGGTAGCGCGCAATAAAAGGGATCGTGTTCCCTTCCTCAATCAGCCCGATGGCTGCATCCGCCTGCCATTTTTCAATATTCAGTTCTTCTGCAATGCGTTTTGCAATATCCATTTGTCAAAATCCTCTTATATTTCAGTTTCCGTCTGTTTTTATGGCTTCCGAAATGGCCTGAAACAGCTTTTCAGGATCAATCGGCTTGGCAAT
>DCDB01000252.1 GCA_002316215.1 Lachnospiraceae bacterium UBA1066
AGGTATGGAAGAATTCTTCCTGCGTACTTTCTTTCCCTATAATAAACTGGATATCGTCTATAAGAAGCACGTCAATGGTACGGTATTTATCGCGAAACTTTGACATGGCTGAATTATTGCCGTTTCTTATGGAATCAATCAGTTCATTTGTAAAATCTTCCGAAGTCACGTAAAGCACGCGTGCTTTCGGATTATTTTTTAAAATGAAGTGCGCAATGGAATGCATAAGATGGGTTTTTCCAAGTCCCACGCCGGCGTAAAGATAAAGAGGGTTGTAAATTTCCCCCGGTGATTCAGCGACGGCCAGGGAGGCTGCATGCGCAAACTTATTATTTCCGCCGACGACAAAGGTATCAAAAGTATATTTAGGATTAAGATGGGCATTCTCCATTACCGAAGCAAGCGAATCTTCTTCCTGGTTTTTAACAGGGTTCTGCTGATCCGGCGTCATGTAATGAATATCGAGAGAAAGACCCGTGATCTCCGCTATCGCTACTTTTATAGCAAGAGTATATTTTTTATTAAGGACGTTAATGCCCATGATTCCTGACGGTACGACAAAAGAAATACTCTGATTGTCTACGCTCCTGATCTCAAGGGGTTCCAGCCATGACGTATAGGATATATTCGTCAGATCGTGATCCACTCTGATTTTTTCAAGTATTTTCGGCCAGTTTTCCTTAACAAGCGTAAAATTATCCATTGCTGCTGCTCCACCTTCTGAATATAAATATACGAATCTATAATACTCGAAAAGGGCGATTTTTACAACCCTTACTTAGGTTTGCAAAAAGTAAACCCTACTTAAATTTGTTCCGTGTGAAAGCTTAATTCTGATCCGCATAAAGAGAAGGTTTCCATAAAAATGTATTTATTATTAACTTTGTTTATAATTTTTTAAATTTATCAACATAGAAAAACGTGTAAAAAAGGACGGTAAAGGCAGATTCTGAAGATAAGAACACAGCTTAAAAACGTTTTATCCACAAGATATCCACAAAATGTGGATAAATATTACGTAAACTGTTGTCTAAAAAGCGCGCAGCTGTGGGAAGATTTAGCTTGACACGCAATAAATGCCCTTATATAATAATAAAGCGCATTTGAATTTCGATTATATATGAAACAGATTTTTCAGCGCTGTATTCTCAGCTTATTAACTTAAATCAACGTTAATAGTTATTTTTATATTTTAAGGAAGGAAAATACCATGAGCAGAAAAATGACATTCCAGCCAAAGAAGATCTCCCGGGCAAGGGTACACGGTTTCAGAGCCAGGATGAGCACGGCGGGAGGAAGAAAAGTATTAGCCGCCAGAAGAGCAAAAGGAAGAAAAGTACTTTCAGCCTGAAAGAAGCCTAAGACCACAGAAGATGTGGTCTTTTCTTCTCTTTGACATTAAAATCGGATTGAGAAAGAATGAAATATTCAGAAAGCTTAAAAAAGAATGCCGGTTTTTCCGCTGTATACCGGAACGGAAAGTCGAATGCTGACCGTTATCTGGTTTTGTATGCAAGAAAAAACGGCATGGATATCAATCGGATCGGGATTTCTGTAAGTAAAAAGGTAGGCAACAGTGTCATACGCCACAGGATAAAGCGTCTTGTGAAGGAAGCCTATCGTTTGAATGAGGAAAGCTATTCCCTCGGATGGGACATGGTCGTCATTTCCCGGGTTAATGCCAGGGGAAAAGACTATCATGAAATTGAGAATGCTCTTTTACGGCTTTCTGCGCTTTCAGGACTTATGAAGCGGGAAATGAAAGCTTAAGCGCCGGTGCCTTCATATAAAAGGAAGGTCGCAGCCATGATAAAACGATTTATGATTCGGGCAATCCGTTACTATCAAAAATATATTTCTCCTTACAAGGGCACAAAATGCCCTTATATTCCGTCTTGTTCCCAATACGGCCTCGAAGCCATTGAAAAATTCGGACCTTTAAAAGGAGGCCTGCTTGCGCTGTGGAGAATACTCAGGTGCAATCCTTTTTCACACGGCGGTTATGATCCCGTACCCTGACGTCATTTCGGGCAGGTAGTCCTGTCCTGAATACCGGCGGCAAAATGCCGGTATATTATAATTTTAAGGAGGAAATAAATGGCAATCTTTTTAACTAAGAGCACCTGGCCAATTATCGGGTGGATTGCGGAAGTTCTCGGCTGGCTGATGAATGGTATTTATTATGTCATAAGCGCAGCCGGACTGCCGAATGTCGGCGTTGCGATTATACTTTTTACTATCGTCATGTATGCCGCCATGACTCCGCTGCAGATCCAGCAGCAGCGTTTTTCAAAACTGAATGCAATTATGTCTCCGGAACTTCAGAAAATCCAGGCCAGGTACAAAGGAAAGACGGATGAAGTTTCCCGCCAGAAACAGATGGATGAGACAAATGCCGTATACTCCAAATACGGTGCGTCACCGACAGGCTCCTGTGTGCAGCTGCTGATCCAGATGCCTGTTATGTTTGCGCTTTATCAGGTTATTTATAAGATTCCCGGATATATTACGATCATCGGGGACCGTCTTAAAGTTCTTGCTACAGATACTGCTTTTACTTCATTTTTCACTACTTTTGTAGGAAATCAGAAAGATAATGCCCTGACGCAGGCTCTTAGCACGGGATCAACAGAAAATATTATCGATGCTATTTACAAGCTGAATACAAAACAATGGGCGGCTATCTTAAGTGAAGGTGCCGGAAATTCATTTTCCGATGCTCTTACAAATCTTCACAGCTATATTCAGCGTGCTACTTCCTTCCTCGGACTTAATATATCGGATTCTCCGATGAATATCTTTACGACGGCGTGGAGCAGCAAAGCATGGCTTCTGATCATTGCATCTATTATCATTCCTGTCCTTGCATGGATTACCCAGTGGCTTAACTATAAGCTGATGCCGCAGCCGGCGCAAAATCCGGATAAAGAGCCCGGAACCATGGAATCAACCATGAAATCCATGAATAATTTTATGCCGATTATGTCTGCAGTTTTCTGCTTCACTCTTCCCGTCGGTGTCGGTATCTACTGGATTGCCGGTGCCGTGGTGCGTTCTGTACAGCAGGTTGTCATCAATCGCAAGCTGGACAAAGAAAGCATTGATGAAATCATTAAAGCTTCTCAGGAAAAGGCAAATAAAAAACGCGCAAAACAGGGACTTCCGCCGCAGAAAATAACCTCCAGCGCCCATGTTTCCACACGCAGCTTCGAGGCTGAAGAAAAATTAAAAAGCCAGGGTATTGCCGAAAAAGCGGAAAAGACAAAAGCCCAGATAAAAGATTCGACAGCTTATTATAATAATGATGCGAAACCGGGAAGCATTGCTTCCAAGGCAAACATGGTGAAGCGTTTTGATGAGAAGAGTGCTAAGAAGAAATGATCGGAGGCTTAGAGATGGATTATAAAAATTTTTCTGCGAAAACCGTAGATGAGGCAATTACAAAAGCCTGTCTTGAATTAGGGGTGACATCCGACCGGCTGGATTATGAAGTTATGAGCGAAGGATCCAACGGTTTTCTGGGGATCGGAAGCAAACCGGCTTCAATCAAGGCGCGTAAGCGTTCAGAGGAAGAGCTCGCCCGCGAAGCTGCGGCAATTGAGGCTGCGGAAAAAGCGGCGGCCCAGTCTGTAGTTTTCGTGCAGGAGAAAAAACCGGAAAAGAAGGAAGAAAAGAAAGTCGTTACTTCCGATGAAATTGAGAAACGTGCCGCTCTTGCAGCTGCTAAAGCAAAGGAAGAAGGAATTTATCCGGAATCTTCAGAAAACGGAAAAAGAACAGACCGTGAAGCGCCAAGAAACGGACGCAGACATGATGACAGAAGAGACGGAAAGTTCGAAAGCCGCAGAGACAGCCGGCACGATGACAAAAGAAACGGAAAGTATGATTCCAGAAGAAACAGCCATGACAGAAGAAGCGGCTATGTACCGGAAGAAACTGTAACAGCTGATGAAAAGCCGCATAAACCGTCTCAGCCGAAACCGGATCGTGTCATTTCTCCGAAGACGGATGAAGAAGTAGAAAAGATGAAAAGCGCAGCCGGTGATTTCCTGACGAACGTTTTTAAATCCATGGGAACAGATGTTAAGATGGAAATGGATTATGATCAGAAGGAAGGGTGCCTGAACTGCACATTCTCCGGTGATGAAATGGGTATTCTGATCGGAAAACGCGGACAGACACTTGATTCTCTCCAGTATCTGACCAGCCTTGTGATTAATAAAGGTGAAAATGAATATACACGTGTAAAACTGGATACAGAAGATTACCGCGCACGCCGTGCCGATACGCTTGAAAACCTTTCAAGAAACATTGCTTATAAGGTAAGAAAATCCCATAAGGCAGTGGCTCTGGAACCTATGAATCCTTACGAAAGAAGGATTATCCATTCGGCGCTTCAGGACAGTGAATACGTTGAGACCTACAGCGAAGGCGAAGAACCCTACCGCCACGTTGTCGTGGCACCGAAGTCCGGAAAGTAACAGCATATAATTTTTACAGTATTTTAGCATACGATCATAATAAATATCAGGGATATTAAGATAAAGTGACAGATACAATTGCTGCGATCGCAAGCGGAATGACGGCTTCGGGCATCGGAATCATCCGGATTTCGGGGCCTGAGGCTTTTCTGATATCAGGGAAGCTTTTCCGTTTTGCAGATTCTAAAATAACAATAGAAAATGTAAAGCCCAATACGGTTCACTATGGTTTTATACGGGACGGAAAAGCGACCCTGGATGAGGCGCTTCTTCTTTTCCTGAAAGCTCCGCATACCTATACGGCTGAGGACACTGTAGAAATTGACTGCCACGGCGGTCCTTTTGTCATGCGTAAAATCCTGGAGCTCGTTTTAAAAAACGGGGCGCGTTCTGCTGAACCCGGTGAATTTACAAAACGGGCTTTTTTAAACGGGCGCATTGATCTTTCTGAAGCGGAAGCTGTCATGGATGTCATTGAAGCAAAAAGCGATGACGCGCTTGCCTGTTCTCTCCGGCAGCTTTCAGGATCCGTGAAAAATGAAATAACGGATATCCGGAAGGCCATTATTTCTGAGGTTGCGCATATAGAAGCTGCACTTGACGATCCGGAGCATATGGATCTTTGCGGTTATCCTGAAAAACTTGATAAAGTCACGGATGATTTGATCCTGCGTCTTCAAAAGATGCTCAGTACTTTTGAAGAAGGAAAAATTATAAAAGAGGGCATGCTGACGGTTATTCTGGGAAAACCGAATGCAGGTAAATCTTCTATCCTGAATCTTCTGGCAGGAGAAGAAAGGGCTATTGTCACAGATATCGAAGGGACAACACGCGATACGATAGAAGAAACGATACGTCTTAACGGAATTGCTTTAAGAGTTACGGATACGGCAGGCATACGGAAGACCGGCGATAAAATTGAAAAAATAGGTGTTGAGAAGGCTCTGGAAACAGCAGAAAGAGCCGATCTCATACTGCCGGTTTTCGATTCATCCCGTCCTTTGGATGAAAATGATAATAAAATCCTTGATTTTATCCGCGGACGCAAAGCAGTCGTGCTTTTAAACAAATCAGATCTTCCTTCCGTTACCGCAGAAACAGATCTTCGGAAAAAAACGGAGGCGCCTGTGATTCTGATTTCAGCAAAAGAAAATACCGGAATAGAACAGCTGGCGGATGCCGTAAAAGAACTCTTCTTCTCCGGAAAGCTGCGGATCAATGAGGAAACTATGATTACCAGTGTACGGCATAAAGAAGCGATTGCCGGGGCCGTGGAAAGTCTAAGGCTGGTGAAGACAAGCATAAAAAACGGAATGCCCGAAGACTTCTTTTCCATTGATCTTATGGATGCCGCCTCTTCTCTCGGAAAGATTACAGGCGAGGATGCTGCAGATGATTTAATAGATACGATATTTTCGAAATTCTGCATGGGAAAGTGAGAAAATTGATGCAGGCTATTGAAGAATATACAGACGTTGTTGTGGTAGGAGCCGGACATGCGGGATGTGAGGCAGCTCTTGCATGTGCAAGATCAGGACTTGATACAGTTATCTTTACGGTAAGTGTCGAAAGTATTGCCCTTATGCCCTGCAATCCTAACATCGGAGGCAGTTCCAAAGGCCATCTGGTGCGCGAACTGGATGCTTTGGGCGGAGAAATGGGCAAAAATATCGACCGGACGTTCATTCAGTCAAAGATGCTGAACCGTTCTAAGGGGCCGGCCGTTCATTCCCTGCGTGCGCAGGCCGATAAAGCGGCTTATTCCATGAGTATGCGGCATATTCTTGAAAACCAGGAACACTTAACTATCCGCCAGCAGGAAGTTTCGGAAATACTTACGGAAGAAATAAAAATGCCGTCCGCGGAAAAAAATACAGCGGACAAAGAAATCCAGCCGGATAAAGAAATCCAGCCGGATAAAGAAAGTCCGCCGGATATAGAAAGCAGTGATTCCGGGATACCTGAGGAAGAAAATCCCTGCAGAAAAATTACAGGCGTACGTACCGTTTCCGGTGCGGTTTATCATGCAAAAGCTGTTATCCTGTGCACAGGGGTTTATCTTAAGGCACGCTGTATTTATGGAAATATCAGTCAGTATACCGGGCCGAACGGACTTATGCCGGCAAACCATCTGTCAGAATCTTTGCAGAAATCAGGAATACGTCTTGTGCGTTTCAAGACCGGAACACCTGCCAGGATAGATAAAAGAAGCATTGATTTTTCAAAGATGGCGGAGCAAAAAGGTGATGAAAATGTCGTACCTTTTTCATTTTCCACAGATCCGAAAGATGTCCAGATTGACCAGGTATCCTGTTGGCTGACCTATACAAACGAGACGACGCACGAGATTATCCGAAAAAATATTGACCGTTCGCCGCTTTATAGTGGAATTATCCATGCTACAGGGCCCCGCTACTGCCCTTCTATTGAGGATAAAGTCGTTAAATTCGCAGATAAAGACCGTCATCAGGTATTTATAGAGCCCGAAGGACGTTATACAAATGAGATGTATATCGACGGAATGTCGAGTTCCATGCCGGAAGATGTACAATTTGCCATGTACCGCTCGGTGCCGGGACTGGAAAATGCAAAAATTGTCCGAAATGCGTACGCCATAGAGTATGACTGCCTGGCGCCCTGCCAGTTGAAAAACAGCCTGGAATTTAAGACGATCCGCGGACTTTTTTCCGGCGGGCAGTTTAACGGAAGTTCGGGTTATGAAGAGGCGGCAGCCCAGGGACTTATGGCCGGAATTAATGCTTCTATGTTCATAAAAGGTAAAAAGGCACTTGTACTCCATCGCAGCGAAGCTTATATCGGCGTTCTGGTCGATGACCTTGTGACAAAAGAAAATCTGGAACCCTATCGCATGATGACCAGCCGCGCAGAGTACAGACTTCTTCTGCGCCAGGATAATGCAGACCTGCGTCTGCGAAAATACGGATATCAGGCAGGTCTTGTAAGTGAAGATGAAATGAAGGCGCTTCACGTAAAAGAACGTCAGATTGCAGAAGAACTTGAACGTGTCAAAAATGCTGTAGTAAGCCCTGATACTGAAACGGACGCATTTTTTGAAAAAATGAACAGTACGAAAATTGAGTCCGGCATGACTGTCGGCGAATTGATCCGGCGTCCGGAGCTTTCTTATAAAAGCCTTGCTCCGCTTGACCCCGCGCGTCCTGAACTTCCTATTGATGTGCAGGAGCAGGTAAATATTGAGATAAAGTATGAGGGTTACATAACACGGCAAAAACGTCAGGTTGAGCAGTTCCAAAAAATGGAAAATCGTCAGATCCCGGATAATATCAGTTATGATGAAGTAAAAAGCCTTCGTATTGAAGCGCGCCAGAAATTGAAAAAATTCCGTCCGCAGAGTATCGGACAGGCCTCACGCATATCCGGAGTTACGCCGGCGGATACGGCGGTATTGCTTGTTTATTTGAAGCAGCACCGCGTATAAAATATTGCTTTATCAAAAACTGTATAGTATCAGAAGTATTCAAATATTTGCAAAAGAATCGTCAATAAGCAAAAAAATCATTGAATGATGCAGGTGATAAAGCAATTAATTTTGATATTTACATTATTGCCTGTTTTTGTAAAGAAGGACTTCTGTCATTCCGAAATTTCATAAATTATAATAAAGCAAACAGCGAGGAATATTATGTCAACTCAAACTCAGCAGATAATTGAAGAAACCGCTAAAATCGGAATTACCATTTCGGAAAGTCAGGCAGATCAGTTTATAAAGTTTTACACGATGCTTATTGAAAAAAATAAAGTTATGAACCTTACGTCCATAACGGAGTTCGAAGATGTGCTTAAAAAGCATTTTATTGACAGCTTATCCATCGTGAAGGCGGTTGACCTTTCCGGAAACCAAAGTCTTATAGACGTGGGTACCGGCGCCGGTTTTCCCGGAATTCCCATAAAGATTGTTTTCCCGAAAATAAAATGCACGCTTATTGATTCCGTAGGAAAAAGAATTTCATTTCTTGATGAAGTAATTGAAGCACTTAGACTTCATGACATTGAAACTATCCATGGCCGTTCGGAAGATCTTGCGCAGAATAAAAAATATCGGGAGAAGTTTGATCTGTGTACTTCGCGTGCGGTGGCCTCACTCCCTGTTCTTGCAGAATACTGTCTTCCTTATGTCAAAACCGGAGGAGTGTTTGTTTCTTATAAATCGGGGAAAATTATCGAAGAGGCCGAAGAAGCAAAGAAAGCCATCCGTATCCTCGGGGGAAAGCAGGAAAAGTTAACAGCATTCGAACTGTATGGTATGGGACGCAGCCTTATAACAATAAGAAAGACGGCGCACACGCCCGGAATGTATCCGAGAAAAGCAGGTACGCCGTCAAAAAGTCCGATTATTTAATGATCTAATAAAAAATTCGCAAACAATTTTATAACGAGTGAATTTCTTACTTACATTTTTGATGAAAATTCTAAATAAATAAACTGCTCTGCTTAAAATAATATTTATTGACTTACTGATTCTGTATTGAATTTATGATTCTGTTATGATTTGATGATTCTGTTTTGTCTTGATGATTCTGGTTAATCTTGGTGATTCTGTTTTGAATTAATCATTTCATATGAATAAGTGATTTAGTTTTAAATAAGTAGTATTTAAATGATCACTAAAAATTTGAAATGACTGATTCTGTCCTGAATGATTTCTGCCGCAATAAATAATCTCACAATATTCTGATTTATTTACCTGTTTGTACTTTTTCAATCTGTATAATAATTTCATGCTGTGTGTATTATTTAAATTTATTAATAATTTCGTTAATACGCATCATTTTTATCCGTATGTATTACTTTGCTTTGCCTGAACGTAAAATCTTCTCAATTTTTGAAACGGTTTCTTCAGGCTTTTCAATTTGTGGAAGCCTGCTTGTATGTGGAATCTCATAGAGATTAATGGACTGATTAATTTTTAACCAGGTATGAGCCATTCCTTCTTCATCAGAATTGGAAGAGCCGATCAATATCGATGAAGGAACAGTGGTTGTACTTAAAGCATGGTCAATATTCATGTTGAGATACTTTCCGTCAATGCACGCCATAAGATAGCGTCCCCGACCATTGCCTAAATGGGCAGATTCATAGTATGTATCTATAAAGTTTGCATCGGAAAGGAAAGGATTATACAAATATTCCTCTGTAAATACCGTATCAATTCTTTCATGCGAAAAATGAACATTATAAACTAAAGACCCGAGAATTGGTATTTCAAGAATCGTTTTTGCAACTTTTGATCTGGTACTTGGAATTTGCGCCATGTTTTCTGTCGAAGGAGGATTAATGTATATGATCTGGGAAAATTTGCTGGCATCATAAACAGAAGCCATAAGGGCTATTGTAGAAGAAAGACCTGTTGCAATAACAGAAACTTTCTCGCAAACCATGGACTTGATGAATTCGATAAGAAGCTGAACATAATAAAAATTGGTGTAAATCATCTGAGGCTTGTCAGAACGGCCGCATCCGGGAAGATCGAGAACATAAACTCTGTGACTCTTTGAAAGCGCGTTAACAATATTACTCCATTCATAAGCCGATGATGAAGGGTAAAGATCATGCAATAAGATTACTGGATCACCTGAGCCTGTCTTCTTATAATAAACCTTTATATCTTTCCAGACAAAAAAATCTTCCGGATCGGAAGAAAGCTTTTTCTTTCGCACAGCAGTAATATTAATATATGTGTTGACCGCATATATAGCTGCGGTTGAAATGGCCAGGAACTTTACTACTTTAAGAACTCTGCGTTTTTTCAAGGTAAAACCTCCGAAAATGTTTGCTTTATTATACATCAAGATGACCGGTTATACAAGGCGTGTTTCTTCTAAATACTAAGGCCTGAAAGCTTTATGTTACTGTTCACTCCCCCCATACGGGCTCTTGTGAATAGTGCCAAATTTTTATATTTTGTGTAAAATGCATGTATTCTGGGACGTTCCGTCGGCATCCGCGGCAGTAA
>DCDB01000029.1 GCA_002316215.1 Lachnospiraceae bacterium UBA1066
GTCGGGGGAAGCAGCGTAGCTTCAGAAGTGGCTGCCGTAATGGGTACGAAGGCGGAAAAAGGCGTACGCAAGGTTGCGTTTGTACGCTGCACAGGTGACTGTGAGAAGACTTCTGACCTTTATGAGTATACGGGCACGAAGGGCTGCATGGAGGCGTCTTTTGCTCCGTCCGGCGGCTCCAAATCCTGCCGTTACGGCTGTATGGGCTTCGGAGATTGCGCAGCTGTCTGTGAATTCGGCGCCCTCTCCATTCAAAAGGGCATAGCTGTCGTTGATGAAACAAAATGCAAAGACTGCAAGAAATGTATCGAAGCCTGCCCTAAACACCTGATCATAGAGGTGCCGGCAGAACGGGTATCCCGTATCGGCTGCGCAAACCCCGGAAAGGGAAGAGCCGTCATTGATACCTGTAAAATCGGCTGCATTTCATGTCAGAAGTGCATGAAAAACTGTCCTGCAGGGGCAATTGACATGATGCCCGGCTATCCGGTTATAGACTATGATAAGTGCACGGACTGCGGGCTCTGCAGCGCTAACTGCCCGCGCAAATGCATCGTTTAATGAATATGAGAAAAAACTTATGCAAAGCGGTTCTTGGATGCATTTTTTCATTGGCGGGAGTCCTGCTTCTTTCCGCCTGCGGATCTTCCGGAGCATCTGATCTTCATGAAGCGGAAGGATATTATTTCGATACGGATGTTGAACTGAAAATTAATGATAAAAACGGGGAGGCACTTCTAAAGAAGTGTTTCTCTTTATGTGAAGAACTGGAGAATACTTTTTCCCCCTCTTCTTCGTCGAGTGAACTGTACAAGATCAACCGCCGCACCTCCGATACGGTTACGGTCTCGGACGATATGGCGGACTGCCTTGAAGAGGCGCTTACATGGTGCAGCCGTACAGACGGTGCTTTTGATATTACAATTTATCCTGTATCGTCACTTTGGGACTTCCGGTCGGGCAAAACGGAAATCCCGGATGAAGCGGCCATAGATAGTGCGCTGGCAAAGGTCGATTATACAAAAGTGCATCTTGACGGAAATGAACTTACCTTTGATTCTCCGGATACGATGCTGGATCTCGGAGGAATTGCCAAGGGCTATGCTTCTGCGAAAATCAAAAAGATGCTGAAAGAGGAGGGCGTTTCTTCGGCACTGATTAATCTTGGGGGAAATGTAAGTACATTGGGCCTTAAATCCTCCGGCACCAAATGGACGGTCGGCATTCAGAAGCCATTTGCTGACAGAGGCGAAACCCTTACAACCGTTAAAAGTTCGGACAGCTGTGTTATATCCGCCGGTATATATGAGCGGTATTTTGAGAAGGACGGAAAGCTGTATCACCACATCCTGGACCCCAAAACCGGTTATCCAAAAGAAACGGATCTGAACCAGGCGACCGTTATCAGCACCGATGATGCGATGAGTGACGCCCTCTCGACAATTTGTATCCTGTATGGGCAGGAAAAAGCGGAAGAATTTATTAAAAGCCAGGGGCTTGACGTCACGGTGCTGTTTACAGACAAAAATAATAATATCACCTGGTTTCCGGAAGAATCTTCTGATTTGAGTGCATCCTGAAAGCTTTTATGCTAGACTGTGGGAAATGAAAAGAAATGATTGGATCTTAATTGCGGTTCTGACTCTTATTCCGGCAATTCTCCTTACCGGGAATATTATTGCGGCCCAAAAAATCGCCTCGCCGTGCCTCGTCATAACGGTCGACGGAAGTACTTTCGGAATATACGACCTTAACGAAGACAGGATTATCGATATAAATGGCAAAAACACCTGCACCATAAAAGACGGCGAGGCTTCCATGACATACGCCGACTGCCCGGGACAGAACTGTGTGCACTCTGCTGCCATAGGGAAAGAAGGCGGCAGCATCGTCTGTCTTCCGAACCGCGTGATACTGAAAATTGAAAACGCCGCCGTCACAGCCGAAAGACCCGATGCTGTGACGGGCTAAAAGGCCGAAACGGAATGAGAATAATGAAACAGAATAATTTATGAACAGAATTATGACGAAACAGAACGAGAATGACAAATCAGGTTGAATTTTGAAAGGAATTCGGATGTCGGCGAAACGTATAGCTTATTTAGGACTTCTTCTTGCTCTGGCTGTTCTTTTCGGCTATGTGGAATCCCTTATACCTGTAAACCTCGCGATTCCGGGAATTAAGCTTGGACTTGCAAATATTGTGATTGTTGCTGTCCTTTACATTTTCACATGGAAGGAAGCATTGGCCGTTTCTGTCCTCAGAGTTGTTATCATAGGTTTTATGTTCGGAAATCTTTTCAGTATTGCCTTCGGACTTTCAGGAACGGTTTTAAGCGTTATTTCGATGGCTTTACTGAAACACAGCGGACATTTCGGCATCGTGGGTGTCAGTGCATTCGGCGGTGTAATGCATAATATCGGACAGCTGGCAGCCGCCGCCCTTATTGTAGAAGGCTTTCCTTTTCTCTGGTATCTCCCGATCCTGATGCTTGCAGGTCTTTTAGCCGGAATACTAATAGGGGCCGTCAGCCTGCCTGTCATGAAAAGACTGCCGCGAATAAATGATTTTTAACGAAGTATGCATGAATTTATCAGTCATCGGTTTATACATTGGAAAAGAGAATGAGGAGACGGCGATTTTATGTACGCATATATTATCGGGGCGCTTGCTTCTTGCAGTAAGGACAGCATCGTTTTGGAAAATAACGGAATTGGCTATAACATAAACGTTCCGGCAACCGTGATAAATGGCGGGATTTCTGTCGGAGATGAGCTGAAGATTTACACTTATTTATCGGTTCGCGAGGATGCGATGCAGCTCTTTGGATTTCTATCTCAGGACGATCTTGATCTTTTTAAACTTCTTCTTGGGGTAAGCGGTATCGGCCCGAAGGGGGCCCTGGGCATCCTGTCAGGGCTTACGGCGGACGAACTCAGGTTTGCGGTTCTTTCTGATGACTCTGCCTCCATTTCAAAGGCTCCCGGAATCGGGAAAAAGACGGCGCAGAAAATTATCCTGGAGCTAAAAGATAAGCTTAATCTTACAGATGCCTTCGAAAAGAAAGCTGCTAATGTATCTTCGGCCGGCGGGCTTGTATCCGGAAGCGCGCAGTCGGAGGCTGTCCTGGCGCTTACAGCGCTTGGATATCCGGATGCACAGGCTCTCAAAGCGGTTAAAGAAGCGGCGAAGAGCACGGATATTGAAGACGTTGAGAAACTTCTTAAGGCGGCCTTGAAGGAACTATAAGATTTTTTAATGATGCCAATAGATTGATTATTGAGTATGGAGAATGGGATGACGGGAAAAAGGAAGATAACGACGGAGGCTACAGAAGAAGATGTCCGGATTGATTTAAGCCTGCGGCCGCAGTTCCTGAAGGATTATATAGGGCAGGAGAAGACGAAGGAAAATCTGCGTGTCTACATTGATGCGGCTAAGCAGCGCGGAGACTCTCTTGATCACGTGCTCTTTTACGGACCTCCCGGTTTGGGGAAGACGACACTTGCAGGAATCATAGCAAATGAAATGGGGACGCATCTTAAGGTTACCTCCGGTCCGGCGATTGAAAAGCCTGGAGAAATGGCTGCAATCCTCAACAATCTTCAGCCGGGGGATATCCTGTTTGTGGACGAAATCCACCGCCTGAACAGGCAGGTTGAAGAGGTATTATATCCGGCAATGGAGGATTATGCCATTGACATCGTGATAGGAAAGGGCGCAACTGCGCGTTCGATACGCCTGGATCTTCCGAAGTTTACACTTGTAGGCGCCACCACAAGGCCGGGGATGCTTTCTGCGCCTCTTCGGGATCGTTTCGGAGTTGTGGATCATCTGGAATTTTATACCCGGTCTGAGCTTAAGGAAATCATCATGCGTTCTGCGCGTCTTCTCAAGGTTGAGATAAACGACGAAGGGGCGGAGGAACTTGCGAGACGTTCAAGGGGCACGCCAAGGCTTGCTAACAGGCTTCTAAAACGTGTCAGGGATTTTGCCCAGGTGCGCTACGACGGTGTAATTACCACAGAAGTGGCTTCGACGGCTCTGGATCTTCTGGACGTCGATCAGTATGGACTTGAGCAGCTTGATCGTACAATTCTTTCAACTCTGATCACGAAATTCGGAGGGGGTCCGGTTGGCCTCGACACCCTATCTGCAGCAATCGGGGAGGATTCCGGGACAATAGAGGATGTGTATGAACCGTATCTGCTTAAGAACGGTTTCCTAAACCGCACGCCGCGCGGACGGGTTGCGACAGAACTTGCTTACCGGCATTTAAAATACCCGCTTCCTTAATGGAACGGATATCCCGCCTTTTTTCCGGCGGATGGCTTGCTTCATTTTTCT
>DCDB01000030.1 GCA_002316215.1 Lachnospiraceae bacterium UBA1066
CCTGTAATTTGCCGGTCAATAACATACCTGTATAGAGATTGGAGAACTTCTCCAGATGCTTACGAATCAAGGCCTTCTGCTCCGGTGACTTTTTCAGAATACGCTCGGAAACAACGTAGGATGTGGCTTCCTTGGTGATGATAAGTTGTGTGAAACGGTCAGATACATGCTTCAACGTATCTGAAACGAAGCTGAATCTTGGATTGTCGAAAATCTTCTCCTGCACGCCAAAGATGACGCGGAGCTTACTCTTGGAGCACATTTCACCCAGTGCACGGAAGAACTCCAGATCAAGAACAATCTGGCGCTCGTCACGGGATGTCAAATAAGAAAGGAACTCATCAACTACAATCAGATAGCCCTTGTCCGGATATTTTTCAGCGAAGGCCATCATCATATCCTGAATTACTTTTTTGGGATTTCGGACAGTGGCCTGCTCCGGAAATTCGAAGTCAATATTCCTTTTATCGAAGTCATCCTGAATGTAGCCCGACAGAATATCGTAAAGTGACATGGTAACGCCACCAATTTCAATGCGCAGCACTTCAAATTTGCCTGCGATGCATTCCACATCTTTTGCAAAGGTCTTATTCTGCAGATACTGCAAATTGTCTGCATCTTTAGCAATGGAGGAGATAACACTCATCAAGTGAGATTTACCAGTACCATAGTTACCAACAATAAGCACGCCTTTATTATCAACGACCTCATCCATTTGCAGTTGGTCGATAACCGGTGCTTTCATACTCTGCGCCATGCCCTCAGACATCACGTAGGTTTTAATGTTGTTGATTTCCTCTGCCTTATTGCTGTTGGACTGAATCAGCTGCAAAGTGGATTCAATCGGACTAAAACTAATAAGCTCTGAATATTTCATCCCTCATTTCCTCCTTATACGACACACGTGATGTCATATGAACTCACGTCATACGTTTTGTAATCTTGAAATCCTTCTTCTGCATACACAAGTCTGGTGCCGTCAAAGATACCAGGCCAGATGATACAAAATGGTTTCGCTTTGCAGACATTCACCATCATTTTCATTACATCCACCTTGTAATCCGGATTGAAAAGTACGTCAAAATCTTTCAGCACTACTCCATCCGGAAGCTTCGATAGTATATCTGCAAAACAGCGTTCGATTTGCATTGTCCGTCGTTTTGGTACAAAGGCCTTTAGCGCCTTTGCCAATTCAATATCTATCGACACGGCATGCTCCGTTACGCCTGTATAAGAGCAACAATAAACAATTGGTTTTAAGAGCCCGATCTGATTCTGTGGAGAGAACTTCCGGGCTGTAATAATTACACCCATACTAACCTTATTCCTTTCACTATACCATAATCAGGACTTGTCATCTTGGATTGTCCCCATTATGTCCTCTAAATGGTAATTCATAGATTCACAGTTTCTTATCAGAACATCAGTAGTAATTCTTTCACCTTTACCAGTAGGATTCTCTCCTTCTGTCTTCACATATCTGTCATAATAATTAACATACATCTACATTTGTCCAAGATCCTGATGTGTCACTCTTTCAAATTTAAGGTTTATAACTATATAGCACCGTAACAACCGAATATACATGACAAGATCCACATAAAAATTCTCCTCATCAAAAATGAATCTTTTCAGTCTGGCTTACTTCGTGGTTATCTGCGAAAGTATTATTTTCATTTTTCATAATATTAACCAGCTTTCTCCCTTACAGTGCCTATTTCCCTGAATGATTTTATATCATAAAAAAATCCGCCGTCATTCTTAGCCTTTTTCACCTTATCCATCAGCCTCGATATGAGTTTACCTGTTGAGGTATCTTCAACTAAAAATTGTATGTATATACTTCATCTGTCACCCAAAATATTGGCTGTACCACATATCTCCAAGGTTTACTCCCTCAGCAGCCAAATCCTTTACAAAATTATAATCTGATGCCCTCTTAATCGTTGAAAATCCGTCATCGCCTTTTGACAATACCCAGACGTCATCCGGAGCTAACGCATTTACAAAAAACGGACTGTGAGTAGTAATAAACAGCTGTTTATTAGCCATTTTCAGGACGTTCTGTCTCATTTCGCCCGCAAGAGATGTAAGGTATTGATGATAAAGGCCATTTTCTGGTTCCTCAATAAAAACAAGCTGTCTGGGATTCTTTTCATGAAGCAGCAAATAGTAAGCAAAAAGCTTTAGTGTTCCATCTGACATTTTCTGTGAAAAGAAAGGTTCTTTAAAACCACATTGCTTAAAGCGCAGCGCCATCTGACCATTAGCAAGTTTGAGCGGCTCTATTTTCTCAATATCAGGAAGCTTGCTCTGAATATCATTCAGAACCTTCTGAAATCCTTTTGAGTCTTCCCGGTACATATACTGGGCTACATTATTAATATTACTGCCATCCCGATTGAGATAAGGCTGAGGCATCGCCGTCTGTATCATTCGGGCACTGTCCGGTGTAAAATAACAAAGATACCAGCTTCTCAGGAAAGAAAGAAAATGTTCAATCCTTGTGTATTGCTTCATGGCTCCCAGAGTAACTATGCCAAGATGCCTTGTATCCGTAAGCTCCACATCAACTTTATGTCCGTCTATATTACCTTCATCATCCTGTCCCCCATCAGTACCCTCAAATGCGTATCCTTTGCCATTCTGCAGATAGAGGAATGATCTTGGCCAGCCTCTTTTCTCCACTCTCTGTCTTAATCTTTCCTCCATAACGTATGGTCTTTCGTCTTTATCAAGATCAATTTTTAACTCATATGTTATAGGTTTCGCATTTGATTTCTCTCTATAATATATTTCAATAGAAAGTGGCTCAACAGCACCCTGTGAAATCAGCTTTTCATAACCGCCGCGATTATTCTCATCACAGGCAGTTTCAACGTCCTTGTCAAGACAGTCAGCAATAAAACCAAATACATCTGCAATTGTACTTTTTCCATTTCCGCTTGGACCAATTATGGCAATCAGATTTCCAAGCGGAATACCCTCCTGATGTGAAAGCGTCCTTCCCATAACAATATCCTTAAGCGGTCCGAAATTTCTTATTTCGATTCCTTCTACTTTACCCATGGTTTCTCCTTACCTATTTTCATCCCGCACAATGCTTATGATGTCCCCGAAATCACAGTCGAGAGCTCTGCATATCTTTTCAAGAATTGCCATAGATACCAGCTCGCCCTTGCTCATCTTGGCAAGCGTACTGCTGCTGATGCCGATCTTCTCATCCTCGACAAGATCCATCTTCTTCATATTCTTGTCGATCAGTAATTTCCACAAACCATTATAAGATATGGACATGCAATTACCTCTTATCACTCTTTAGAATCACACACCCGGCTACCGTTCGCGCCGATTATATTTATAATAGTCTACTATACAAATATTTACAAACTAAACTTCGATATATCAAAATTTTGTTGGCATATTTAAAAAGAAATTTAAAAAAGTCGTTCCTTAACGGAACGGCTTTCATTCATTTTGCACAGCAGCATTTTTCCCGGCGCCTCTGCAGTCTGGCTGCGGGCGGAGTTATAAGTGCAGATGAATTTTTCTATATTCAAGCTTTCAGCGGGCGGCTTTTCTCATCTACTTTGTAACTGTATTCATTTCCACGCGGAAGCGGACCATTCTGGCGATCAGTTCCCACGGCATATCCCGATTCAAAGGGAACTGAACCGCACCCTTGGAATAGCGCAGACCCAGCCGGTCAAATTCACCGGCGAACCGGGCGATTCCCTCCGCGCCGGGATAGAAACCGATGTGGCTCTTATGCGCCATGAAATGCACCAGATTGCCATTCTGGTAAAAAGTCGGCATGCTCCACGCAATTTTTTCTGAGGCTTGGGGCGCATTTTCACGGATCACCTCGCGCATCCGGCGCAGAACCGGCCGGACACTTTCCGGCGTGCCGGCAATGTATTCGTCAATTGTCTGATAATCAGGCTTCATCTCTCTATTCTCCCTTTTCTTTAATTCACAGTGACAGGCACTCGGCCTCTTACGACAGATGACACCGTTACTGCAAATTATTCCCACACCTCGTAGATCAGATACTTGTTCGGATTAAAAGCATCGTCAGCGCCAGTGGAGAATTCCGAACTCAAAGCGACCAGATCACTTTGTCTATCTTTCGTAATAAAAATAGGTTGCTGCACTTTATGGACAAGCTCTGAAATTTCATTGGTTTTCTTGAATCTCTTATCGGATTTATAAAGTTCAATTATGCCCGAACATTTTTACAATTTCATCCGCACGGTTCGTGCAGTAAAACAAATCTTCTATTTCATAGGAAATGAAGCCCTTTGCTTTCATTTCACCAAGCATGGCAGTCAGGGCATCCCAATAACCGTTTACGTTAAAAAGCACGACCGGAGCTTTCAGGCGTCCCGTCTGTTTCATGGCCAGTACTTCGAAGAGTTCGTCTAAGGTTCCCGTTCCGCCGGGAACGGCGATGAAAGCGTCGGATGCCCTGATCATCTCTTCTTTCCGATCCGAGAGCTCACGGGTATGGATAACCTGCGTACAGCCTTCATGTTTCACGAGGCTTCCCTCGAAAAAATCAGGAACAACGCCGATAATTTCGGCACCGGCATCGGCAAAGCCGTCGGCTATTGCTTTCATAAGGCTTCTGCTATAGCCGCCGAATACAAGTGTATGTCCATTTTCGCCCAGTTTCCTGCCCAGGTCCCGAACCGCTTCTTCATAACTTTCATCTACCGGCATTGATGCACCGAAAACGCAGATTTTCATTTTCCTTCTCCTTTTGGAAGTTCTCTCGGTAGTAAATTCTCACGATGTCAGGCACTCGGTGTCCTTAAGAAATACACAGTGCCAGACACACGGCCATTTATAAAAGCCGTCCCAGAAGGAACGGCTTTCCTTTCACATATTCAGTAGATCGGAGTGACTTCCTGTATCCACCAGAGTCAATGTGAGAATATCATTCTCAAGCAGATATATCAGTAACCAATCCGGTTGAATATGGCACTCGCGAAAGCCCTTAAACTTTCCTTTTAAATCATGATCACAATACTTTCCTTCCAGCACTTTACCCTGACATAAAGTGTCAACGACTTCATCCAGAAGAGAAAGATTCAGTCCGCGTTTCTTCATCAGCTTATAACTTTTCTTATAAGCTGTAGTAAACTTGACCGTCAGCATTTATTCTTCGAGTGCCTTTTTAAGATCTTCCATGCTTGTATATCCCGGGATGTCAGGATCGTGGGAAATACGTCTGGCCTCATCCATGGCATCCACCACTGCCTTGGTGTATCCCGGAACCTCTACAGTAAATGGAAGTCCTCCTCTCAGGATACACTGCTTCAAGAAAATGTTTATGGCCCCGGACATATCCATTCCAAGCTCGTTGAAAAGTTCATTTGCCTGTTTCTTCACATTGGCATCAATGCGGATCTGGGTAGGGACAGTAGACATATAATCACCCTCTTTCATTAGTCATTATGATACGTTTGGTTTACATTGTCAATCGTTTTATCGGGTTTTAATTTATCAAATACTTCTTCATGTGTAAGACGTGTTTTATCCTCCATTGCCATCCTATCTGCTTCATCAAGAGCTGATTCTACACCTTCGGTCAATTTTGAATATGCATCCAGGCTCAGTACAACCATTGCACCATAACCATTTTTTGTAAGATATACCGGTTCTCCTTCATTTACAATTTTTTCAATATCCGGAAATTTATTTCTCAAATCAGAAACAGGTCTAATCTGAATCATAACTTTGCGCTCCTTTCTGATTATCATAATTTTATCAAAGTATTATCATAATTATTGTATGTCATATTAACCATTTCTGCAATTCAATTTTCAACAGTGTAAAAAATTTTCAGTCATGTTTTTATGCGAAGACGATAAAAGCCGTCCCATGACGGAACGGCCTTCGGTTTACGTATTCAATCAATCATAAGAGCTTCATTTTAATTTAAGACTTTTTCTACTGCGTTTTTCCATCCCAAATATTTTTGGATGCGTTCTTCCGGGGCCATCGACGGGATGAACCGGTTTCTTTTCACTTGTGTGAAGATGCTTTCCTGCGTATAAATCCCATAGCACAGCCCTGCCATGAAACCTGCGCCGAGTGCCGAGGATTCTTCACATCTCGGCAGGCTCACCGTTGACCCCAGGATATCACTCTGGAATTTCATCAGATACTGATTCCCTGTCGGTCCTCCGTCGACGCAGAGCTCTTTTACAGTAATCCCGTCTTCCGCTTTCATCATTTCCACGATATCCGTTATCTGATAGGCAATGGATTCTAAGGCAGCTTTCACAATCTCTTTTTTTCCTGTCGTACGGCTCATCCCATAGATCATGGCTCTGGCATTGGAATTCCAGTATGGCGCTCCAAGTCCGGAAAATGCAGGAACAAGATAGGTGGCGTCCTTCTTGTTGGCTTCATTTGCCAGCTCCTGTGTCTCGCCCGGAGATGTAATAAGTCCCATGTCATCTTTCAGCCAGGTAATCACCGCGCCGGTATAATTAATATTTCCTTCCAGGACATATGTCACTTTGCCGTTCATACCCCAGGCCAGAGATGTTACAAGCCCGAGGTCGGACTCAATTATTTTATCTCCTGCATTCATCATAACCGATGATCCGGTTCCATAGGTAGCTTTCACCATGCCTTTTTCGATACATCCCTGTCCGAAAAGAGCTCCCTGGGAATCGCCGATTACTCCGCAGATCGGAACTGCCTCATCGAAGTAGCCTTCAAAGTCGGTTTCTCCATACAGACAGCTGGAATCTTTTACTTCCGGCAGCATGGATACGTCAATGCCGAACCATGCGCAGATTTCTTCATCCCACTGCAGCGTATGGATATTAAACAGCTGTGTTCTGGAGGCATTGGAATAGTCCGTTGCATAGACCGCGCCGCCGGTCAGCCGATACAGCAAATAAGTATCGATGGTTCCAAGACACAGATCGTGGCTTTTCTTCGCCGTTTTCACAGCTTCCGCATTTTCCTGCAGCCATGCATACTTCGCTGCCGGAAAATACGGAGAAAGACGCATCCCTGTCTTCATCCGAATCACTTCTGCCGCCCCGCCGTGTATGCCTGCTTCGCGGCCCGGATCTATCATGACATTATTTTTAATGCGTTCACAGATATCCTCTGCTCTTGCGCATTGCCAAACGATGGCCGGGGCCAATGGCTTTCCGGATTCACGGCTCCAGGCTGCAGAAGTTTCTCTCTGGTTGCTGATGCCAAGACATGCGATCTCGTCTTTTTGAATTCCGGCTTTTTCGATCAAATTCTTTACCGCCTGGATGGTGTTGGCGTAGATCTCATTCAAATCATGGGATACCCAGCCTTTTTCGTTTATCAGCTGTTTATGCGCAAGGTCTGTTCTGCATACAAGATCGCCCGTCCGGTCGAATAAAATTGCCTTTGTCCCCTGCGTACTCTGGTCGATCGCCAGTACATATTTCTTATCCATAATTGTATCTCCTGTAAATGACTGCCGGCAGACGAGAGCCTCTCCCATTGCCGGCAGTTTCATTTCTAAATTATGTTTTCTTATGACAGCGCTTCTTTAACGGTCTTTGCGATGCCTTCGGCATTCATGCCATAATAGTCAAATACTTCCTGCGAAGTTCCTGTGATAACCGGCGCATCGGGAAGTGCAATATTAATTACTTTACGCGGGCACTCAGCTCCAACTGCCTGGCTTACCATAGATCCGAGTCCGCCGAATGGGGCGTGCTCTTCTGCCGTAATCACTGCTTTGGCCTTTTCGGCGTATTTTACAATTGTCTCTTTATCCAGAGGTTTCACACAGTACATATCGATAACTGTCACACGGATTCCGTCTTCTTTCAGCCGTTCCGCGGCTTCATGCGCCGGGCGGACCATCTCACCGCAGGCCACGATCACGGCATCTTCGCCTTCCGATAATACGGTTGCTTTATCCATTTCAAAGGGGCAGCTGTCCTCCGTGTAGATATCTTCTACCGGGTTGCGTCCTACGCGAATGTATGCCGGCTTCTCATCCTTTAGTAAAGCTTCCACAAGTTTCGCTGTCTGAAAACGATCACTTGGAAGGTATACTCTCATGTTTGGGATCGCGGAAAGGGCTGCGATGTCCTGTGCCGAATGATGGCTCATCCCCAGGGCGCCATAGCTGATGCCTCCGCTGATGCCAATGAGTTTTACATTTGTATTCGAATAAGCAACATCTACTTTGCACTGCTCGTAGCTTCTTGTAGAGATAAAGGACGCAGGGGAGGCTGCAAATGCTTTCTTCCCGCAATGCGCAAGTCCTGCAGCGACACTGACCAGGTCCTGCTCTGCAATTCCCATTTCCACGAACTGATCCGGAAATGCCTCTGCAAATGGCGTAAGGGAGGCGGATCCTCTGGAATCACTGCACAGCACGGTGATGCTCTTATCGGTCTCAGCCTCTTTTAAAAGGACATCGCAGATTGCTTTTCTATTGGGTATTTTATTCATTTTTGAGCATCTCCTTTCTCTCGTCGAAATCTTTCATGATCTGATCATATTCCTGCTGCGTCGGCACATGATGATGCCAGGCCGCTTTATTTTCCATAACAGAAGAACCTTTTCCCTTTACGGTATTTGCAATGAGCATCGTCGGCTGTCCTTTGACTGTTTTTGCTTCTTCAAAGGCATTATGCAGCTGCCCGATACTGTTACCGTCGGCTACATCAATCACATGCCATCCAAAGCTGCGAAATCTCGCATGAAGATCATCGTGTCCCATGATGTCTTCCGTATTGCCGGAAATCTGAAGCCTGTTACGGTCAACGACGGCGCAGAGATTATCCAGTTTGAACTGATGCGCGGCCATTGCCGCTTCCCACACGGATCCTTCTGCTAATTCGCCATCCCCCATAACGGTATACACGCGGTATTCTTTTTTATCCATTTTTCCCGCTAAGGCCATTCCGACACAAACCGGAAGTCCGTGTCCTAAAGATCCGGAGTTCATTTCAATTCCCGGAAGCTTGTTATTCGGATGTCCGATATACTGAGAACCGAATTTACTGTACTTTTCCTTTACTTCCTGAATATCCAGGAAACCTTTCTTTGCAAGAACCGCGTAATAGGCTTCCACGGAATGGCCTTTACTTAAAACAAATAAATCGCGGTCCGGATCCCCGATATTCTCCGGCGAGATGTTCATCTGGTCAAAATATAAAGTAACCAGGGTCTCCATCACGCTCATATCTCCGCCGATATGGCCGCCTCCGCCTTCAGCAATCATGTCGACGGTATCTTTTCTTAAATCATATGCCAGCCTGCTTAATTCTTTAGTGTTCATCATCCTTCTCCTCTCAGATATGCCTTTACGTCTTCTTCAATCGGATCATATAAGTCTGGTTTTACGCCTATGTATTTGCAGGCCTCATATAATACGGGTACAACATCTTTGTGGATTCCGACGCAGTGGTGGATGTATGGCCCTTCCACGATTTTTGCTTCCAGCCGTTTGATGTTGGCAACTTCCACCCAAAGGTAAGTCCCCATTCCTTTTGGTCCGTCAATTCCTTTTGCGTTGCCGAGAAGTAAGGAATATTCCCCGTTATCACCGTCAAAACGGACAAGAGAGACATCTCCGTGCTTCGCTTCCGCCGTGATGCTTCCCGGATGATCAAAGGCTAACGGATATGTTAATTTCGCTTTTTCTTTCGCAATGGAAATGGGCCATGGTCCGCAGTGCTGCAGCAGCTCTCCATTTTCACAATCCGGATGGCGGATCGTCCAGTCTGCGAAGAAGCTTCTGGTCTCGCCCATGCCGGCCGCCTCTACCATAAGGGAAGTGATGGCGCCATGGATATCTGTTTCGCAGGCTACCGGGATTCCCTCATCATTTAATAAGGCATTGGCTGCACACGGCATAATCCCGAGCTCACTCTGCAGCTGATTCCAGCACTGTATGGCAATTGCTTTGCAGCCGTATTTGACGGTAAGACGTTTCATGGCAACTTTGAGAGCCGCTACATTTTCAAGTTCATTCTCTTTAATACAGATTTCCATGTGATCCCGGCAGTACTGCATGACCTCCCGGACCTCTGTCTGATCTTCCTTTGCCTTCCTTACTTCATCGGTAAGTTCCGGCATTGGAATCGGCGACAGCTGAATGTTGAATTTCTCCAATAATTCGCCTTCGTTGCACATGGTTGACCAGAAATCAAACGGTCTTGTTGAAATCTGAAGAATACGGATGTTCCTGAAGGTTTTCACGACGTTGCATACCGCAAGGAAATCACGAATTCCTCTCTCGAAGACCGGGTCGCTCAGTCTGCAGTTGGTCATATAGGTAAATGGAATTCCGAATCTCCGCAATACTTTACCGGTTGCAAATAATCCGCACTGTGTATCACGAAGTCTGGTGCCATCCGCCTCAGGTCTTTCATCAAGCGGTCCCCATAGAAGGACCGGGACATTTAATTCTTTCGCCAGCCTTGCACATTCATACTCTGTTCCGAAGTTGCAATGCGGAAGGAAAAGTCCGTCGACTTTTTCACGTTTGAACTTTTCGGCAATCTTCAGCCTGTCTTCATCGTTATAAAGAAGTCCTTCCTCATTAATATCCGTGATATCAACAAATTCAATTCCGAGTTCCTTCAGCCGGTCAGCAGTAAGTCCGCGATATTTAATGGCGTCCGGCGCACTGAAAATGCTTCTTCTGGTCGGTGCATATCCTAATTTGATTTTATCCATGTCCGTTCTTTTGCTCCTTTCACAGTTCTTATGGTCTTTAGCAGCATCTCTTATAGTTTGTAATATAGGGAGTTTTCAACTTTATTACTATATTTTATAAAGCCATTTTAACTTTATTTTCCACTTTATTCTTGTCTTTCAGGCGTTCTGTACTTATAATGGAAATGAAGGAAGGAGCAATTTATTGCCATGGGGATAACTGCTAAAGAACTTGCCAAAAAGCTGGGCATTTCCGCCACTGCCGTATCGATGGCCCTGAACAATAAGCCCGGGGTCAGCACTGAAACCCGTGATCATGTCATAAAAGAAGCTGAAAAATATAATTATGACTTTACAAAACTTTCCCTGAAGAAAAATAAAGAAGGGGATATCTATTGCATTGTTTATCGTGCCCATAATGCAATTCTGAATTACACCCCGATTTTTTCTGAACTTACGGATGGGATTGAGCAGGAATGCAGACATAACGGATACCGTCTGAAGACCTTGCAGATTTATGAAAAAAATAATGATGTGCAGAAGTGTATTGAAGATTTAAGGGTAAATGGCTGCGTCGGAATCATACTGCTGGGAACAGAAACTACAGCAGATATTTGCAAACAGTTTCTTCAATTATCTGTTCCCGTCGTTCTTCTTGATTCTTATTTTGATTCTGTAAATTGCAGCAGTGTTCTGATAAATAATGCCCAGGGTGCTTACCTGGCAACCAATTATCTCATTGATCGCTGCAGTAAACAGCCCGGGCATCTGTGCTCATCCTATATAATTGAAAATTTTATTGAACGCAAATCCGGATTCAATCGTGCCGTTCGCGAACATGGAATGTCTGTCGGAAAATCTGTCACGCATGAACTCTCCCCCTCCATTGACGGTGCATTTTCCGATATGCTGGAAGTAATCGACAGGGGAGATGATCTTGCCGGCTGCTATTTTGCAGACAATGATCTGATTGCCATCGGTGTTATAAAAGCGTTAAAATTGCGCGGCTACAAGATTCCGGAAGATATCGCGCTCATTGGATTCGATAATATCTCAGAAAGCCGCATTATCGAACCCGCATTAACAACGATTGACATTCCCCGCAGATTCATGGGACAAAGCGCTGCCAGGGAATTAATCCGGCAAATAACCACTTCTCTTCCGCATACCATGAAAATCGAGGTATCGACAAGTATTGTAAAAAGATTCTCTGTATCATAAATGTCAAAAGGTACTTTCTGCACCGGCATCATACTATTGTGATAATAACCTGCTGATAATAGGTCAATCTGTATTTACCATTGCACTCCGCCTTTACAACAACATGGATGAGGTCTCCCGGCTCAGCGTCGGCCGGGACTTTAACCTCTGCCATATCTCCGTCCGCTCTAATAATAACGTCTTTGGCGCAAGCCGCACTTGCTTCTTCATATACCTTAAAGGATACCGCTGCGCTTGTCTTATCTTCTGTTGCGGCTTTGGCGTGTAGGACGACGTTTCCGCCCGGCGCAGCCGTAAAATCAAGGCCTTCTTCGATCTTAAGCTGCGGCATATGCTCAGCGTCTTCCTTTTTATCCTTGGATACCCAGTCGACTCTCGCCGCGAAGTCTCTCTGGATATCTGCAACATACGGCCACATAGATTCCTGCTCGCTTGTATTGCCGTCGCGGCCGGTATATTTATCTTTCGCGACATTCCAGACATGCAGTGTCTCGCCCCTGGAATTCTTCTGGTTTTCATTGAAGTATCTGCCTGCCAGTCCGCCATAGCCAAAGTTCTCCAGGGTACGGAATCCAAAGTCCAGGAGACAAAAATACGTGGGTGAATCCCCTTCGGATAAGAAATCATATCGGACAGGTTTGGCCTTAATAAATCTTGCGCCGAACCATTCATTTACAATATTGGGATTTGATCCGAACTGTCCAAGGCTGCCTTCCCCTTCATATACATGGCCGTCTAACCACGTGCTGTATCCATCCGTCAAAGCACTTTTTCCATTTATAATTTCCGCTTTCATGAAGCCGGCTTTCAAGGAATCTTTGCTCTCTCCTTCCGGCATAACGAACCAGGGATAAGCATAGCTTTGCATCTGCAGAGTCTTCACAAACAGGATTCCCGGCCATTCCTCTGCGATATATTCCCTGAATGTATCATCCTGCTCTCCGCAGGCGGTAATGACGACTTTATTCATGATCCTGTCATGAAGGCCGCTCCATTCCGGCTTTTCTTGGTATTCATTTTCAATATCCAATAATGCGCGGGCAATGGTATTGCATCCGCCCCACACCTGAAGGTAAAGGATACGCGCATCGTCATCCAGAATCGTTTTGCGGATCAGTTCCGACCCGTCTGAGGGAGCTTCCATTTCCCCTTCGTATCCTACGTTGCCGACTTTCGTAATTGTGCGGAGATATTCCGGAGTCGGATATCCGTCTGCATGTTTCACAAGCTTTGGATAATCTTTCTCATAATCATCAATCACCCTGAACATCCAATCCGTGCCGGGCCAGCGATACGGCTTGTCAAATGGCGCCGGTGGCAAGCCGTCGTCAAATTCAAAATCATTTGCTTTCGTTTTTTCCGGTCTTACAGCACCTTCCACACCGATCCAGTGAAATTTCGATGA
>DCDB01000321.1 GCA_002316215.1 Lachnospiraceae bacterium UBA1066
TACTGCCCTGGCGACATCCAGATAGCACTCTGGCGCATTACTGCCCTGGCCGCATCCAGAGAACATTCCAGCACAATGCTGCCTTGCCCGCATCCAGAGAACATTTTAGCACAATGCTGCCTTGCCCGCATCAGCTTTTGCTGAAGGATTGCACTCAGAATCGTGATACGACAAGCACAGCAGGCTGTTTATAGACACGTCTCAAGTTTTGTTGATTGAATATTTCACTCGCGGATGTATTATGAAATCATAAAAGATGAAGCAATCCGAAAGAGAATAAACCCGAAAGGATGAATCAGCCTGATGCATTCTTATTGAGGATGCTGCAAGGCAAGTTGTGTTTTGCAGCTAACAAGGAGGTCTGAGAAATGAAGGATAAAAAAAAGAGAATCGTTCTCGCGGGGGGAGCCGCTTCAGCGGCGGCTGCATATTTTTTGATCCGGAACGACCGGCAGAAGAAAGCGGATGA
Organism: Lachnospiraceae bacterium UBA1066; assembly: GCA_002316215.1. Taxonomy (GTDB): domain Bacteria; phylum Bacillota; class Clostridia; order Lachnospirales; family Lachnospiraceae; genus Chordicoccus. The sequence continues at coordinate 470 of DCDB01000321.1, forward strand.
AACGGACGGAACAGGAAAAACAGTTCTGATTACGGGAGCTTCCGGCGGAATAGGAAAAGAATTTGCATTTATTTTCGCAAAGCACCATTTCAATCTGGTGCTCGTCGCGCGCAGCATGGATAAGCTGGAAGAGCTTAAGATGGAGCTGGAAAATTCCTATGACGTTGAGGTCACCGTCATTTCTAAAGATCTTTCCGATGAAGATGCAGCGGAACAAATTTATGAAGAAGTAGAGGAAAAAGGGATTACAGTCGATCAGCTGGTCAACAATGCCGGAGCCGGAAAGCAGAGCAGGGTTATCGATGCCGACAAAGATACGCTGAACAATCTTATCCATTTAAACGTATCCAGCGTGACAATGCTCTGCCGCCTGTTCGGAAGTGATATGGCCCGGCGCGGGAGCGGCAGGATTCTGAATGTGTCTTCTATGGGGGCTTTCATCCCGGATCCGTATTTTAATGTTTACGGTCCGACGAAGGCTTATGAACTGTTCTTAAGCGAGGCTATGTACGGGGAAATGAAGGGCAGCGGCGTGACGGTTTCCGTTCTGTGCCCGGGGCCGGTGAAGACGAACTGGGCTGCCAATGCAGGAAAAGCCGACAGCCGCTTTGCAAAAAGCCCGGAGCTTGTCGCAAAAGAAGGTTTCCACGGGATGCAGATGGGTGAGCTGGTCATCGTCCCCTCGGCAGAGTACAGATTTTTCAGGGGATTTATGAAGCATCTGCCCTGCAAAATTCAGGCCGGTGTAATTGCGGCCTGGCAGAAATCACTGATCGGAAAGGAATAATTTCTTTCAGATTAAAGTAAAAAATGATACAGGCTGCCTTTGGATGAAATCCGCGGGCAGCCTTTTTTTCCGGAATCAGATGTTTGGTTATAGGACGGAAACCATAAAAGAAACACTGACTTACTTTGGAGAGCTATTGGGAAGACAGGGCCTTGATCCGCTCGTTAAGGTCGGAAAGATATTCCCAGCGTTCCATCTTTTCATCTAGTTCCTGATTCAGATTTTCCTGTTCTTCCGTAAGCCGGGTCAGCTTTTGATAATCGGAGCTGTTTTCACCGGCCTCTTTTTCAATCTCCTTAAGACGGCTTTCCAGCGCGTCTATTTCAGACTCGATGTTTTCCCAGTCATGCTGTTCTTTATAGGTGAATTTCAGCCTGGAAGGCCGGCCGGCGGCTTTTTCCTCACGCCATGTTTTTCCGGCGCTGTCTTCGCTGTTTGCTTTCTTTTCACTTGATTCCGTATCATCCGGGTGCCTTTTTAAATATTCCACCTGATAATCTGTAAAACCGCCTTCGTATTGTGAAATGATCCCGTCTCCTTCAAAGGCGAAAATGCGGTTTACGATACGGTCGAGAAAATAGCGGTCATGCGAAACCGTGACGACGATGCCGTCGAAATGGTCAAGATAGTCTTCAAGGATGGTCATGGTGCGGATGTCGAGATCATTGGTCGGTTCGTCCAGAAGAAGGACATTTGGAGCCGTCATCAGGATCCGTAAAAGATAAAGCCGGCGTTTTTCGCCGCCCGATAGCTTACCGACAGGCATGAACTGCTGCGAGGAGGGAAACAAGAAACGTTCGAGCATGACGCTGGCGCTCACCAGGCCGTCCGCAGTCCGGACGTATTCTGCGATGGAACGGATGGAATCAATGACGCGTTCTTCTTCCTTCAACTTTTCATTTTCCTGAGAGAAATAGCCGATACGGACGGTTTGACCGACGTTAACTGTTCCGCTGTCCGGTTTTTCCCAGCCGGCGATGATCTTCATAAGCGTCGTTTTTCCCGCTCCGTTGGGGCCGATGATGCCGATACGGTCGTTTCGGAGAAAATAGTAAGTGAAATCACGGATCAGGACATGATCCGCCGTATAGGCTTTACGGATATTTTCTATTTCGACCGTCGTGCGTCCGAGACGCGTGGAAACGGAAGAAAGCGTCAGTTCCTGTTCTTCGGTCGGCCCGTGCATGGAAGAAAGCTTCTCATAGCGCTGGATGCGGCCTTTCTGTTTTGTTGTCCGGGCCTTCGCGCCGCGGCGGATCCATGCCAGCTCCTTGCGCAGAATGTTCTGCCGGGCCGCCTCCCCGGCCCTTTCGATATCAAGACGCTCAGCCTTAAGTTCAAGATACCCTTCATAGTTGGCTTTATAGCTGTATATTTTTCCGTTGTCCAGTTCCGCGATGCGGTCGCAGATTTGATCGAGAAAATAGCGGTCGTGCGTTACCATAAGAAGAGTGCCGCGGAAGGCTTTAAGATATTCTTCCAGCCACTCGGACATTTCGCCGTCGAGATGGTTTGTCGGTTCGTCGAGAATCAGAAGATCAGCTGTTGAGAGCAGGCAGCTTACGAGTGCCGCCCGTTTTTTCTGCCCGCCCGAGAGTGTTCTGATCTTTTGGTCTAAATCGAAAATGCCGAGTTTCCCGAGCATTTTCCTGGCTTCGACTTCCATATTCAGGATGTGGGGATGGCCTTCATTTTCATGAAGAATGGCGTCAAACAGACTGTCCCCGGGGTTGAATTCCGGATTCTGGGGCAGGAAGCGTATTTCGAGATTCCGCCTTCTTACAACCTGGCCGGTATCCGGTTCTGTAAGGCCGGCGGCTATCCGAAGAAGGGTTGACTTTCCGGTACCGTTAATCCCGATGAGAGCGACTTTTTCACCCTCGAGAAGAGAAAAATCTGCATCCTGGAACAACATTCTTTCCGTATATGTTTTACTGAAATGTTCAATTGTAAGGAGATTATTCGTCATAAATTGTCCTGTCTTATGTTCCTTTGGCTTTGCCCGCAACTTTTTACTTTATAAATGCATTCTGAAAAAAAGTGTTTCCCGGATGGAGTTAGAGACTGACGCTGCTGATGACTGTTTTTCCTCTGCCCATCTTTTTTGCCTTGTAAAGAGCGGCGTCGCTGGATGAATACACTTCATTGAAGTCCAGGTGTTCACTCAGGCACAGAGTACAGCCGATGCTTACACTGATCGGCTCTTTTACCTGGTCGGGAAGCTTTATTTCCGAGACGCGTTTTTGAAATACGGTAAACCGCCCGAGACAGGTATCGGCATCCAGCATGTTTGCCGCAAAAATGGCGAATTCATCACCGCCGAGCCGCCAGGTGACGTCGGATGCCCGGAAAACGGAAATCATAGCCTGGGAGAGCCCGCTTAATACTTCATCCCCGATCTGATGACCGTAGCGGTCATTAAAATGTTTAAAATCGTCTATATCGATGATTGCGAAGGTTCCGTGAACCTGAGACCTGAAAAGAGCGTAAAGCCGCTCCTCGCCGGATCTGCGGTTCAGAAGCTGCGTCAGAGAATCCCGTTCGGATTCATGCTGAAGCAGAACGTAGTTTTTGGCGCTTTCTGTGCGTTCAATCAGAGTGAAGATATTTGCCAAAATGTCTAATGAAAGATAAATGGGCAGATATTGTATATCATCCTGGAAGAGCTCCGGCGATTTAGAAAAATAGCTCATGAGGATGAAAAGGAGACAGAAAAAGATTTGATACGCTATGATGTGCCAGGGTTTGTCAATTATAAAAAGCGGAAATATGCACAAATAAATAAAAATTGCGATGGCAGGTTTCTTAGGATCAAAATATGTTCCGACCAGTACGGCTCCTGCAAGAAGCGGCGTAAGGGCCAGATACATGCACAGCCGGATTTTTCTGATTCTACTCTGCTGGCACCAGCGTGACAGAAAGAACAGTACGGAGGAATAAAGCAGCATGAAACCATGCGACAGGAGAAGAGGACGATAGAGCGGAATAAAAATTGTCGCTAAAAAAACTATAGCGGAAAGCAAAAGCGCCCCTGTTGAAAATGAGACAAAACTTTTGCGATTCCGCTCATCGATTTCTTCGGCAAATTCATCAATCTGATGACTTAAGCGATAAAGTGTTTTCATGGGCACGCTTTCGGTATTTATTTAAATGCAGTTATTATATTGAGCCGGCATTTAATTGTCAATAAAAAGTCGCAGAAGACCGCCTATTA
>DCDB01000214.1 GCA_002316215.1 Lachnospiraceae bacterium UBA1066
ACGACGCAGGATATCTGATACAGCGTCGGATATCTGATTCGGTTTGATCTTGCGCAGGAAATGAAACTGCGTTAATGGCATTGCGCTTTACAAGTATTTTCAAAGTGATTTTGTGCCTGCGATAGGAATGCTGCATGAAACAATGCAACATTGTATAGAGCTGCCGCTTTAAAGATTGAAAATTAATCTTTGAAGTGGCAGCTCTTTTTATGGTGGGTTCTGGAAATCTTAGGATATAAGCCGGGATTGTCCGTAATATCAAAAGAAATTAAGATTTTATGCGTTTCCCGGAGATTCTGAGGAAGTCGTCCTGGGATTACCCGTAACCCAAAAAGAAATTAAATTTTACGGGTAAAAGGAGAGCGGAAAATCGGGAGGCTAATTGGGATTACCCGTAACCAAAAAAGAAATGAAGTTTTTACGGGTAGTTTGACTGGCGGAGGAAACGGCAGATCAGTCGGAATTACCCGTAATTCAGAAAAAAATTAGGTCTTTACGGGTAATTTGAAAAGCGGAAAGCTGTAAAATTCGGTCGGGATTACCCGTAACCAAAAAAGAAATCATGTTTTACGGGTAATTCGAAGAGCGGAAAGCCGGAAGTTCAGCTGGGATTACCCGTAATACCAGAAGAAATTAAGATTTTACGGGTAAGCAGGAGGACAAGTGCTTCGGCCAACAACAATGGATAATGAGCTTCAGAAAATCAAGGTACGAAAATTTGCGGAGAGTCTGCGGAACTTACATTTTATCTTGTCTTTTACTGAAAATAGAAATAGAATTAGAAAGAATTATGTTACTTTTATACAAATTTTTACTTCTCGTGTATCATAAGATTTTCAAAAAAGGCAGATCAGGAGAACCGCGATGAATAAACAGCAGCTGGCCGCAAAGATATGGGCTTCGGCTAATAAGATGCGTTCGAAAATTGAAGCTAATGAATATAAGGATTACATACTTGGCTTCATTTTTTATAAATTTCTTTCAGAAAAAGAGGAGGAATATCTCAGAAACAATGCCTGGGGAGAGGAGGACATCCAGAGCCTCACCGAAGAAGATGAACGTTCGGTAAGAGACTGCCAGAACAATATCGGCTACTTTATAGAATACAAAAATTTATTTTCCACTTGGATAAAGCCGGACAGTGAATTTGATGTCTCAAATGTTCGGGATGCCCTGTCTGCCTTCGAACGCCTGCTGAGCAATTCCCACAAAAAAGTATTTCATAAGGTATTCGAGACGCTGAACACCGGGCTAGGAAAATTAGGAGATACGTCGAAAAGCCAGACGAAATCAATACAGGATCTGCTGTATCTCATCAAGGATATCCCGATGGACGGCAAGCAGGATTATGATGTATTGGGTTTCATCTATGAATATCTGATCAGCAATTTCGCGGCGAATGCCGGAAAGAAAGCAGGTGAATTCTACACGCCGCACGAGGTATCGCTGCTCATGGCGGAGATTGTCGCCTATCACCTGAGAAATAAAGAACACATTGACATTTATGATCCGACTTCCGGTTCCGGCTCACTTTTGATTAATATCGGCAAGACAGCCAAGAGGTATATCGGAAGCGGTGACAATATTAAATATTATGCTCAGGAACTGAAAGAAAACACCTATAACTTAACCAGGATGAATCTTGTGATGCGGGGCATACGGCCGGATGATATTTTCCCGAGAAATGCAGACACGCTCGAAGATGACTGGCCGTATTTTGACGAAGAAGATAAAATTAATACCTACCATGTCCTGCGCGTTGATGCGGTCGTATCGAATCCACCGTATTCCCAGCAGTGGAACCCTGCAGGCAAAGAAAATAATCCACGATTTAAAGAGTATGGACTGGCCCCGAAGAGTAAAGCGGACTATGCCTTTTTGCTTCATGATCTCTATCATGTTGCAGACGGCGGAATTATGGCTATTGTTCTGCCTCACGGCGTTCTGTTCCGCGGCGGAGAGGAGGGTGAAATCCGTCGGAATCTGATTGAGAAGAATAAAATTGATGCGATTATCGGCCTTCCGCCGAACATCTTCTTCGGCACAGGAATACCGACAATCATTATGATCCTTCAGCCCAAACGCGAGAATAACGACGTGCTGTTTATTGATGCATCGAAGGGTTTTGTGAAGGAAGGAAAGAATAATAAGCTTCGGAGCAGCGATATTAAAAGAATTAAAGATACCTATATCGTACGAAGAGATGTTGAACATTTTGCAAAGAAAGTAAGCCGGAATACCATCAGGGAGAACGATTACAACCTGAATATACAAAGATATGTCGATTCTTCAGAAAAGGCCGAATCCTGGGATATTTATGCATCCATGTTCGGCGGTATCCCGGAAAATGAAATTAACGATTATTCCGCAGAGTGGAAGGCATTCCCTGGCCTTAAGGATGCGCTTTTTATCGAACAGACGGAAGGCTATTTCAGACTGAGGGAAGATGATGTAAAGTCAGTTATCCGTAAATCACCGGAAGTGCAGAACTTTCTTCAGGAATACCGGGAAATGTTTGCCTCCTTTGACCGGGAGATGTATGAAGCATTGATTGAAAATGCAGAAACCGTTGATATTACGAAGAAGGAATCGGAGATATGCGTAGGAATTGAGATGCATCTGGCGCTCGTGCCATTGCTGGACAGCTACGAGGCATACCAGATCCTGGATGACGCCTGGACAAAAACGATATCCGCGGATCTTGAAATAATACAGACAGAGGGATTCCGGGCGGTAAAGCAGGTCGATCCCAATATGGTCATTAAAAAGAAAAAGAATGTCGAAGAAGAGGTGCAGGATGGCTGGAAAGGACATATCCTGCCGTTCGAGCTTGTTCAGAAAGTATATTTTAAATCCGAGACAGAAGCAATAGAAAATGATAAAAACCGTGTGTCGGAAATTGAAAGCGAATTGCAGGAGGCCATGGATTCTCTTTCTGAAAAAGAAAAGGATTCCAGTATCACGAATGAAGAGGGCGATAAATTCATTGAAGCAGAACTGAAAAAGGCTGTCAAAGAACAAGATGGCGAAAGCGAATCTCATGCCATTATTAAGCGGGTATTGGATCTGATGTTTGAGTCAGCTGCCTGTAAAAAAAGAATCAAAGATAATTCGGCCGAGCTTCATTTGAAGACGAAGAATAAAATCGAAACACTTTCAGACAGCGAGGCGAAAGAACTTCTCAGAAAGAAATGGATAGAACCATTATCTGCGGAAATTAATAAATTTCCGGAAACTTACATCGATACCTTTGTAAAAAAGATAGAGGCTTTGGCGAACAAATATGCCGATACATTTGCAGATGTTGAAAATGAAATAAAAGAAACGGAGAACGAGCTTGCTGCCATGCTTGATGAACTTACCGGTTCGGAAAAAGATATAGAGGGCTTGAAAGAATTCAAAAAAATCCTGAAGGGATGCTGACCATGAAGGAAAAAAGAAGACCGGAAGTACGATTTAGAAAATTTAGTGATGATTGGGAACAGCGTAAGTTAGGGGAAATTGCAGAAGTAGTGGGTGGAGGGACTCCCAGCACAGGAAATCCAGAGTATTGGGACGGAAATATTGATTGGTATGCCCCGGCTGAAATTGCAGATCAAATCTATGTGAAATCAAGTCTCAGAAGAATCACTGAGCAAGGTTATAACAACAGTTCAGCGAAGATGCTTCCTGCCGGAACAGTATTATTTACATCCCGTGCAGGAATAGGCAAAACAGCCATTTTAGAGAGAAAAGGCTGCACAAATCAGGGCTTTCAATCTATCGTTCCGCACAAAGGTGAACTTGATTCTTACTTTATTTTCTCCCGCACTGAGGAGCTGAAGAGATACGGAGAAACGACTGGAGCCGGATCAACTTTTGTCGAAGTTTCTGGTAAGCAGATGGCCAATATGGAGTTAATGATGCCCAAAACGATGGAAGAGCAGACGTCGATTGGCTCCTTTTTCCGCAACCTCGACAACCTTATCACTCTTCATCAGCGTCAGTACATCAAATTAGTAAATATTAAAAAATCTATGCTTGAAAATATGTTTACGCAAAAAGACTCACCGTTTCCCAAGGTGAGATTTTCAGGTTTCGCTAGCGCTTGGGAACAGCGTAAGTTGAGTGAAGTGCTCATCAGTCTCCAGAATAATACCCTGTCAAGAGACGAACTTTCCACTGAGGGCGGCGTGGCTTTCAATGTTCACTACGGCGATGTTCTTATTAAGTTTGGTGAGTACCTTGATATTAAAAAAGAGGTTCTCCCAATGATAATGGACAACTCATTTTTAACAAAGTATAAGACTTCGTTTTTGCAGAATGGAGATGTTATTGTCGCAGATACAGCGGAAGATGAAACTGTGGGAAAATGCAGTGAAATATCGGGATTGACTAATGAAACAGTTATTTCAGGACTGCATACAATTCCATATCGTCCACTTGTGAAATTTGCATCTGGCTATCTTGGATATTATATGAATTCAACTTCATATCATCATCAGCTGTTTCCCTTAATGCAAGGAATAAAAGTGACTTCTGTTTCGAAGTCAGCTATGCAAGATACAATCATTTGCTATCCAAAGTCAGAGGCCGAACAGGCTGATATTAGTGCTTGTTTTCATGCCATTGACAACCTTATCACTCTTCATCAGCGCCAGTATGATAAGCTTGTCCAAATTAAAAAATCTATGCTGGAGAAAATGTTTGTTTGATTTTTATGGGGGAATAAAGGATGGTTTTTACTGAAGAACTGCAATTTGAAACGGCACTGATCAGTGAACTGTGTGAACACGGCTGGAGCAGAGATATAATTAAGAATCCGACTGAGAAAGATCTGATAAAGAACTGGTCGAAGATTCTGTTTAATAATAACCGGGGAATCGATCGACTGGGAGAGTATCCGTTGACCGATACGGAAATGAATCAGATTATGGAACAGATTAATACTTTGCGGACGCCTCTTCACATCAACAGCTTTATCAATGGAAGAACTGTATCCATCAAAAGAGATAATCCGGACGATCAGTTTCATCTGGGAAAAGAGATCAGCCTGAAAATCTATGATCGAAATGAGATTGCCGGCGGTGACAGTACTTATCAGATTGCGGAACAGCCAAAATTTCAAACACGGTCTCCGCTGATGAATAATCGCCGCGGTGATCTTATGCTTCTTATTAACGGAATGCCTGTTTTTCACATTGAACTGAAGAAAAACGGTATTCCGGTGAGCCAGGCCTGCAATCAGATTGAGAAGTATGCCCATGAAGGGGTGTTTGCCGGCATCTTTTCTATGGTTCAGGTATTCGTGGCGATGACACCCGATGAAACCTTATATTTTGCAAATCCCGGGCCGGATGGAAAGTTCAATCGCGACTTCTTTTTCCATTGGGCCGATTTTAATAATATGCCGATTAATGCGTGGGACGAAATTGCTAAAACGCTTCTTTTTATTCCGCTGGCTCATGAGATCATCGGCTTTTATACCGTTGCAGACAAAACAGACGGTGTACTTAAAGTCATGCGCAGCTATCAGTATAATGCGGCCAATAGAATATCCGATAAGGTGAGGGAGACAGACTGGAGCGATAAGAACCTTTTGGGCGGATATATATGGCATACGACGGGCTCTGGAAAAACAATGACCAGCTTTAAATCTGCCCAGCTGATCGCAGACACCAATGATGCGGATAAAGTCATTTTCCTGATGGATCGCATCGAACTCGGCACGCAGTCGCTGGATGATTACCAGAATTTTGCCGATGATCCGGGCGATGTACAGGGTACAGACAATACGGATATGCTGATTACGAAGCTGAAAAGCGAGAACAAGCCGGACACCTTAATCGTTACTTCTATACAGAAAATGAGCCGCATCAAGGAGAAGAAAGATGTAAATATCAGAGATATTGAAATAATCCGCCAGAAGCGTCTTGTTTTCATAGTAGATGAAGCGCATCGTTCAACCTTCGGTGATATGCTTAAGGATATTAAGCATACTTTTCCGCATGCTATTTTCTTCGGATTTACGGGTACTCCGATTTTTGAAATCAACTGTAAGAAGCTGAGCACTACCGCAACTGTATTCGGAAATGAACTTCACCGTTACACAATTGCGGATGGTATTCGGGATAAAAATGTGCTGGGATTTGATCCCTGCATAGCTCGTACTTATGACAGCCGGGATTTACGTCTGGCTGTGGCTTTGGATAAAGCAAAGGCATCAACGGTTAAAGAGGCTGTAAACAATCCTAAAAAAGCTAAAGTCTATTATCATTATATGGACAGCAGTCAGGTAAAAATGGCCGGATATGAAACGGATACCGGCGATTACATAAAGGGTATAGAAGATGAACTTCCTAACAGCCAATATGACCGTGATGAACACCGGGAGATGGTTGTGAAGGATATTACAGATAACTGGCTGACGCTGAGCCGTAACGGAAAATTTCATGCGCTGTTTGCAACCAACAGAATCCGGGAGGGGCTCATTTACTATCGGATGCTGAAAAAAAAGGCACCAAACTTACGCGTAACCGGCCTCTTTGATCCTACAATTGATAATAAAGGCGGTAATGACTATAAGGAAAGCGGACTTTTGGAGATAATTGATGATTATAATAAAATGTTTCATCAGAATTACTCTCTCAAAATTGCCGGTGCTTTCAAAAAGGACGTAGCCCTGAGGCTGGCACATAAGGATCCTTATCTTTATATCGAATCTCAACCGGAACAGGAAATCAATATCCTGATCGTCGTTAATCAGATGCTGACCGGTTTTGATTCAAAATGGATCAATACATTATATATCGATAAAGTTTTAGAATATGAAAATATCATTCAGGCCTTTTCGAGGACAAACCGGCTTTTCGGCCCGGATAAGCCGTTCGGCGCCATCCGGTATTTCAGGAAACCATTTACCATGCAAAGAAACGTTGACATGGCGATCAAGGAGTATTCCGGAGACAGACCGCTTGGTTTGTTCGTTGAAAAACTGGAAAAGAACCTGAACTGGCTGAACCTCATTTTCCAGGAAATTCAAGATATTTTCGTTCAGGCTGGAATACCAGATTTTGACAAACTGCCTTCGGAAAGAGCTGATAAGGGAAATTTTGCAAAAAAGTTCAGCGATTTTAATGAACATCTCGAAGCGGCAAAAGTGCAGGGCTTCGTGTGGGAAAAATCTAGGTATGAATTTTCCCATGACGACGGATCGAAGACAGAAGTGGAAATGATATTTGATGAAAATACTTATGATACTTTGCTGCAAAGGTACAAAGAATTATTCAGCGGCAGCGGTGGAGGTACGGAGGACGTTCCCTATGAAATAAATGGAAATCTCACGGAAATCGATACCGGACAGATAGATGCCGAATATATGGACGGTAAATTTAAGAAGTATATGAAGGCTCTTGGCCAGGAAGAAATTACTCCGGAAGAACTCCAAAAAATGCTGGCCGATCTTCATAAGGCGTTTGCCACATTGACGCAGGACGAACAAAAATATGCCAATATATTTCTTCATGATGTGGAGAGCGGAGATGTCGTAATTGAAGAGGGAAAAACATTTCGTGATTACGTATCTGAATATCAGCTTCATGCAAAGAACCTGCAGATCCATCAGTTGGCAGAAGCCATCGGAGTTGATGAAAAGTTTTTGAAAAAGTTCATGTCCTCCGTCGTGACTGAAGATAACATCAACGAATACGGCAGATTCGACGACCTGAAAGAAACCGTAGATAAGAACAAAGCCAAGGCATACTTTGAAGAGAAAGAAAAAACAACAATCAAAATGTTCAGGGTAAACCAAATGGTTGATGACCTGCTGAGGAGATTCGTTATTTCAGGGGGAGCTGATTTCTGAGGATATAATGATGTTTATGAATGCACAATATTATACGAAAAAATATGGAGAAAAAGAATTCGAATTTAATTTTAAACCTTTAATTTCAAGTATCAAAATATAATAAAAAATGAATGAGGCACAATTGCTTGATATCAAAAAGTATATAAAGGAGTTAGATCATAATGGAAAAGAATACGAGAGAAAAATTTCAACAACTTTGTGAAATAACGCACAGTACGGAAAAAATGTGGAACAATGCGAGAGGGTTTGCCCCGGATTCTGTTGCAGATAAATTAGATGTTGCAATGCTTCATTGGCTCACTGAATTAACGGATGCATTGAAAATTTGGATAGATATAGGTTTGGATATGACGGATGGCGAACTAATTCTTGCAAGAACAAATCTTGGCGCTATAGTAGAGTTCTGGTTGCGATTTTTTTATTGCGTTTATTATGAAGATTATATCAAGGATCCAATATTAGATCATCAAGGAAAGATGAGGGAGCCAAATAAGGAAACTTTTGAAGAATTGAAAAAATTCAGCAATGGCAGATTGTGGCATGACAATGCAACACGGGACTATAAGTTTGTTGATGAGATTCAACATCGACGTAACTCTATTCATGCTTTTGAATTTAAGAATATAGGAATCCCAAAAGATTTTTTAAAGGATATTGAAGATCTACTCTATTTTGTAAAAGAGCTGACAATTAGCTTACCATCGATTCAAGCAAGAAAGACACAGTGCCTGGCACCAATGTGACCTCGATACTGTCACGAACTGCCACTGTGTCCGACACCAGGATGACAAAAATATGAGAGGCATGCTATAATAAATACTGCTGACTGAAATGAAAATGAAAAAACGGATTAAGAAACGGAAGCAGTGCGATATGGCTTTGTATGCAATCGGTGATCTTCATCTTTCTCTCGGAGAAGATAAGCCCATGGATGTCTTCGGGGAAAACTGGAAGGATCATGAGAAGAAAATCGAAAAGAACTGGCAGAAGCTGATCGGTGAGTCAGATACGGTCGTTTTGACCGGTGATCATTCCTGGGGACGGAGCCTGGAAGAATGCCGGGAAGACTTCGACTATATTCTTGCGCTGCCGGGAAGGAAGATACTCCTTCGCGGCAATCATGATATGTTCTGGGAGGCGAAAAAGACAAAAAAGTTAAATGATTTTTTTGTCGGCCGGCTGGAATTTCTGCAGGATAATTATTATACCTACAAAGATTATGCCCTGGTGGGAACAAAAGGCTATTGCTATGAAGGCAAAGACAGCGAGGAGCATTATGAGAAGCTGATGGAAAGGGAGCTTCAGCGCCTTAAAACTTCATTTGAAGTGGCGAAAGCCGGCGGCTGCCGGAAGTTCCTGATGTTCCTACATTTTCCGCCGACGAGCATCGGGGAGCCGGAGAGCGGTTTTACGAGGATGGCAGAAGAATATGGCGCGGAGCAGGTAATTTACTCTCACTGCCACGGTACGGAGCATTTTGACGACAGCTATAAGGGAAGAGTGAACGGCATCGAATATCGGCTCGTTTCAGTCGATTATCTGAATTTTAAGCCGCTTAAAATTATGGATTAAGAATCAGGACGCATTGACCGATACCGGAATCCAACGGAACATAAAAAGAGACCATCTGGCAGGATGGCCTCTTATTATAAAGGGAAGGAGTTCCG
>DCDB01000010.1 GCA_002316215.1 Lachnospiraceae bacterium UBA1066
CTGCCTTTCTGCATTACCTGTCTGTATTACCTGACCCTATTGCCGGGCCCTATTACCCGCCCTGTTCCTGCTCCTCAAATCGTTATTTTTCGTACAGAAACTTCTCCGGAAGCGTCACATGGAAGTCCTTTGCCAGACGGCGAAAATCATCCGGCTGAATTGTCTGCCGCTTACCGGATCCCATTGAAAGGACCTTGACAAGAATCTCCGCCGATTTTTCCACTGTATGCATCAGGCCGAAGGTAAGGTCAAAATCTTCGCCTGCACAGAACATACCGTGATGCGCCCAGATAGCAACATCGTACTGTTCCATTAACTTGCTGGTCGCAACGGCTATTTCCCTTCCGCCCGGCACCATCCACGGAACAACGCCTATCCCTGACGGAAAGACAACCGGGCATTCTGTTGCCATTTCCCAAAGTTCCCGCGTAAAAGCCTCATCGGTCAGCGGAAGGACAAAGGTCAGGGCAATCGTATTGGCGGGATGGGCATGATATATCACTCTGTATTTGCCGCCGGTCGCCTTTTTCTTGACCTCATGGTTCATAAGATGCGACGGAAGCTCCGACGTCGGCCGGCCGCCGTCACGCAGTCCCCAGCAAATCCGATAGTTCTTTCCTGTTTCGTCAATCTCAATGACGGCAAGATTTGCTTCCGGATCCAGGATAACATTCCGCATATATTTTCCGCTGCCTGTGACCGTAAAGTATTCCCCCCGAAGATCGGGAACCTCTGTACCGATCGGTATCCACGCAGTATCTTTTTTCAGCTCGCCGCGGATACTTTCAACCTCTTCTTCCGTCATGCGGTAAGAAAGATTGCCGCCGTTTCTTTCATGCCATCCCTGCTGGAATCCGTCATCCGCCATGCGGATAAAACCCTGCATAAATTTCGCATCTGTAACCTTCATATTAAATCCGCCTCCGTTATCACTTATTTTTTATTGCGTATCTTCAGACCCTGTTTTTTTGCTGCATCACTTTTTTATTCCTGATGCACCATATGCCGAAGCATCTTTTTTATTCCTGCTGTATATACTGCAGCATCTTTATTTCCGCTGCTGTATTTTCCGGCCATTAACGGAATGTATATTTTTTTCAGGCTTATGCTCTTTTTGACAGTATATCCTGCTCGTATTTTTCAACTTCTTTATACCACTCTTCACGTTCCGGCACTCCGTTCATTTTGCAGAATTCATCCCAGACGGCGCCGAACGGATACGTCTTTACCTCTTCCTGCAGCATCATGAGCTCCGTCAGCTTTCCGGTTTCCTGAAGTTCCTGCAGTTTTTTATTCGGTGAAAGCAGGGCATAGAGCAGAGCTTTCTGGAAGTTGCGCATTCCGACCGTCCATGCTGAAATACGATTGATACTCGCATCGAAGAAATCAAGGCCGAAGCAGACACGGTCAAGCGCGTCATTCCGGACAATTTCCTTGGCGATTTCTTTTGTCTCATCGTCAAAAAGAACGACATGATCGCTGTCCCACCGAACCGGACGCGTAATATGGAGTGCAATTTTATCATAGAAAAGAAGCAGTGACGGTATTTTATCGGAAACAACTTCCGTCGGATGGTAATGCCCGTTGTCCATCAGCGGCAGGATTTTGCGGCTCATGGCATAGTTCATTGTGAATTCCGACGAACCCACCGTGTAAGATTCCATCCCAATGCCAAAAACTTTGGATTCAAGACAGATCAGTACCTTTTTTTTGTCATATTCCTGCGTCAGGATCTCGTCAAGGGACTCCATAAAGCGTCGCCTCGGTGAAATGCGGTCCGCCGGAATATCCTTGTAGCCGTCCGGGATCCAGATATTCATGAGGCACGGCGTACCGAGCTCCGTAGCAAAATATTCCGAAATCCGGATACAGGCTTTGCAATGGGCGATCCAGAAATCCCTGACATTTTTGTCCGGGCTTGAAAGCGTCAGGTTGTCCTTAACCATCCGATGAGAAAAAAGCGTCGGATTGAAATCCAGGCCCATCCCTCTTTCCTTTGCGAAATCGACCCATTTCTTAAAATGCTTCGGCTCGATCTTATCCCGGTCCACCCATTCACCCTCGCCAAATATCGCATAGGATGCATGCAGGTTAAGACGGTGCTTTCCCGGCACCAGACTCAGTACTTTATCAATATCCGCCATGAGCTCTTCCGGTGTGCGTGCCTTCCCCGGATAATTTCCGGTCGTCTGGATGCCGCCCGTGAGAGGCCCTTCCTGATCAAAGCCGGTCACATCGTCCCCTTGCCAGCAGTGCATCGAAATCGGCACTTTCTTAAGCGTGCCGAGTGCCGCATCTGTATCCACACCCAGTTCCTGATACATCTTCCTTGCTTCTTCATAACGTTCTTCCGTTGTCATCTTTTCTCTCCTCCTGACCTTTTTTTAAATTTTCTCTACTGTCTTCTGTTTCAAAAGATCCTCAGGCAGGTTTTCCCGCCTGTTGCTTCCTAAAAGCTTAATGTCACACAGGCTCATATTCCTTCACATCAAAAGACTCCCGGATGCACTGTCCGGCCTCGAAAAGGTTCCGGAACTCTCCTCCCGAAATCATCTGGGAAATGACGTTCCCGATAGCTGTTGCTTCTCCCGGTCCCGCCGCTGTCTTCCGTCCCGTACGCTCTGCTGTCAGCCTGTTGAGATAGTCCGCATTAGCCCCCCCGCCGACAATATTGATTTCCTCATAATGGCGGCCTGTTATCTTTTCAATTTCTTCCAGTGTCTTCGCATAGCTTATGGCAAGACTCTGGTAAATAACCGCTGCTGTCTGCCCGATATTCTTAGGAACTTTTTCACCGTCCCCGGCACAGGCTTCTTTTACAGCCTCCTGCATATTTTCAGGTGCAAGGAACTTTTCGGAATTCACGTCCACCCGCGACGGAAAATCTTTCTCCTCCTCCGCCATCCGGCACAGCTCAGCGAACGAAACCGCATCGCCCGTTTCATGCCGAACGGACTGGATCATCCAAAGTCCCATGATATTCTTGAGGAAACGATAACGATAATCGTAGCCTCCTTCATTTGTAAAATTAAGCCTCCGGCATTCTTCCGTGCAGAGCGGAAACTCATTTTCAACTCCCATAAGGGACCAGGTGCCGGAACTGATGTAGAGCGTATCCTCAAGGAGAGACGGAACGGCCATCACAGCCGATGCCGTATCATGTGTCGCGGGCAGCACAACGCGGCAGTCAAACCCGACCTGCTCCCTGATCTCCTGCGTAAATCTCCCCACTTCTGTTCCCGGAGTGCAAAGCGGAAGAAACATTCCGGACGGATAGCCGAGGGTACGGATAAGATCGCGGTCCCAGTCTTTTGTCTCCGCATTAACAAGCTGCGTGGAAGTAGCATTTGTGTATTCCGTAACTTTATTTCCTGTCAGAAGGAAATGAAAGTAATCCGGAAGCATCAGCATGGTTGCTGCGGCAGAAAGCTCCTCAGGCTTTTTCATCTTCAGAGCCATCAGCTGATAAATCGTATTAAAGGGCTGTTTCTGGATTCCTGTCCGTTTATAAAGTTCCTCTTCGCTGATAGCTTTATAAACCTCGGTATCCATACCTGCTGTCCTTGCGTCACGGTATCCGTAAGCATTTCCCAGCATCCGGTCTTTATTATCCAATAACACATAATCTACCGCCCAGGTATCAATGCCCATGCTGACCGGAATCTTGCCTGCTTCTTTACATCTTTTAATCCCTGCAAGAATTTCCCTGAACAGCCTTTCCGTGTCCCAGCACAGGCTTCCGTCCTTATTATCCATTCCGTTAGAAAAGCGATAGATCTCCTCAAGCTTCAATTTCCCGTTTTCTTTATGGGCAAGTATATGACGGCCGCTGGATGCCCCGATATCAACCGCCAGATAATATTCTGCCATACTGTCCTCCTTACGGCATTATTCTTACTGCAGGTTTTTAAGACTTATACTCCGGCACGCTTACGGTGTGTTCCCGCTCCGTATCCGCAGATTTTCCGGATGCCCTGTGTTGTCTGCCTTACTTGTTTTCCATTATATCTTTTCAGGGCATAAAAAAAAGAACGCCTTTCACATAAAAAAGTGTCCTTATTTGCAAATTTATCTTTTCTTGTGATATCATAGTTCCGGATAGCCTCAGACTGCTTTTACAGGATGCGGCCGGAAAATCTCAGAATGCGTCCGCAGCTTATAACCGTTTAGCCTCAAACTGCCTTAATGGAACAGCGTCGGAAAATCCCGGAGCTTTTTTACAGGATAGTCCGGATTTTCAAAATACTGCGTCTTCAGGAAAGGATCGAAAACCATGGACAGTGAATTGCTTAAAAAGCTGAGTGAAATAACCGTGGAAGAACAGAGAATTCTTGACGGAGGCAAAGGAATCGAGCAGCAGCTTTATTCTGACAATAAAACTCTTGTCGTCGACAGCCGGAAATTCCTGAACGCAGGAAAAACAATCCGCGTGCGTCCGCATACGCGGTTTATTCATTTTCCGGCGCACCGTCATAATTACGTTGAAATGGTTTATATGTGCCAGGGAAAACTGACGAATATTATAAACGGGACAACCATCACTCTTCGTACCGGCGAGCTCCTTATCTTAGGTCAAAAAGCGGTTCAGGAAATCCTGCCGGCCGGACGGGACGATATCGCCGTCAATTTTATCATTCTTCCGGAGTTTTTTGACCAGACGCTTCTGATGCTCGGTACAGAAAACAGCCTGATTAAAGATTTTATAATCGGCTGTTTCCGTGACAGCGGCTCCCCTGTTGACTTTCTGTACTTCCGGACAGCCGGCATCCTTCCGGTCCAGAATCTCCTTGAAAATCTTGTCTGGACAATTGTAAATGACACCCAGAATAAGCACTCCATCAACCGGATAACCATGGGGCTTCTCTTCCTTCAGCTGGCGGAACACGCGGACAAAATCGACGCCGGCAGAAATTCATACGAACAGGAAATCCTGATTCATGTCATGCAGTATATCGATGAAAATTACAAAGACGGAGAACTGTCTGACCTTGCCACAGAACTTGGCTGTGACTTCACCTGGCTTTCACGGATGATTCGCAAGATGACCGGCTCCACCTATACGGAACTTCTCCAGAAAAAAAGAATGGACACTGCCTGCAGGCTTCTTTCCTTAACGTCCATGCCCGTCACAGACGTCAGCCTGGCTGTAGGCTACGACAACTTCAGCTACTTTCACAGGCTGTTCCGCAAAATGAACGGCATGTCACCGCGCAGCTGGCGCTGCCGTGAACTTACCGTCCCCAAACTAAATTCCGACCCTAAATAAACTCTCTCCCAAATTGCTGCGGCTATTTTTTTCATTCCTTTGCTTCGACCGGAAACACAATTCCGAACCTGTTCCTTTCACCCTTCATATTGTCCGCGAAGCAGCCGCAGATATTTCATAGCAATATTTTCTGAATATGTTTTTGCGCGAAGCGCTGAAGAAAA
>DCDB01000007.1 GCA_002316215.1 Lachnospiraceae bacterium UBA1066
CCTTGCCACTAAAACCTCTTCGGCAGCCTTGCCGCCAAAATCTCTTCGACAATTCTATAAAAGAGAACTGAAGAACATCAAAGTTGATAGAAGGGCGAAAAAAAGATATAATAGAGGAATCCTAAAAACAATCCGCCGGGATGATGCCGGCTGCGGAAGGAGTTCTTTTTGAATATTTTTATCTGGTGGCTTGCTATTGCCGTAATCGGCATGGTTTTTATGCCTCTTTCAGGATTTCTCTTTCATGACTTTAAGGACGGGGGCTGGCTGTTTTCGAAGGCGGCCGGGATTTTCATTTCCGGCTGGCTTTTTTATGTGCTGAACGCCGTGCACCTGCTGGAGTTTATACGGAAAAATTGTATTTTGGTACTGGCATTTTTGCTGGCGCTGAATCTTTTCCTGCTCTGGTTTTTTTATATCCGCAGGAAGAAGCCCTTCTTTACGGATATTGATACGCGGCTGATTATTATTGAAGAAGCTATTTTCCTTTTTCTTTATTTCCTCTGGATCTGGATGATCGGCTTT
Organism: Lachnospiraceae bacterium UBA1066; assembly: GCA_002316215.1. Taxonomy (GTDB): domain Bacteria; phylum Bacillota; class Clostridia; order Lachnospirales; family Lachnospiraceae; genus Chordicoccus. The sequence continues at coordinate 526 of DCDB01000007.1, forward strand.
AAGCCGGAAGCATACGGGACGGAAAAGTTCATGGACTATTCCTTCATGACATCGATGATGCGGAATCTGTGGCTGCCGGTCAAAGATCCGTGGTATGCCGGAGAGAGTATCAATTATTATTACGGCGGCCAGTATCTTGCGGTGTTCCTGATAAAATTGACCGGAGGAACTGTCGGCGAAGGCTATAACCTTATGCGCGCGACGGAAACGGCTTTCAGCTTCGTCCTGCCGTTTTCACTTGTTTACCAGATGATGTACGACCGGTGCGCATCCCGGATCAAGAATCGTGGTTTTGGAGCGCAGACGGCGGAAAGCGGTTCCGGGCAGAAGAACGCATCGGATGGCTCCGTCGTCAAAAAGACAGGTTATGAACAGGAGAATACTAAAAAAGGCGGGTTTCTTTCGAATGCAGGCCGGTTTGCGACGGCTGCCGGTTCACGGAAAATGAAGATCGCGCCCTGGGCAGCCGGGCTTGTTTCGGGTTTTGCGACTGCCTTCTGCGGTAATTTCCACTATGTGATTTACGGTATTATCCTTCCGATTGTCAACGGTATCAGCGGGGCGTCCTATACCTACTGGTTCCCGAATTCGACACGCTATATCGGGTATGATCCGGTCATCGAAGGAGATCAGACAATTCATGAGTTTCCCTCGTATTCTTCTGTCTTAGGGGATCTGCATGCGCATTTTCTGAATATTATGTTTGTAGTGACAGTCACGGCGATTGCTTATTCCTATGCGAAAAGGCGGTTTGCAGAGCTGAAACAGGAGAAAGACCGGAATGCCGTTTCAGGCAGTAAGGCGGCGGTCTCTTTAAACGGAGCGAAGGCAGGAGCTGCCCGCGGTGAAGAATCCGAAGCAGTTTCTCCTGCGGTTCTTCTTAAGGAAGCGCTTCTGCAGCCGGAGATTCTTGCAATCGGTCTCTTTACAGGCGTCTTCCGCTGGACAAATTATTGGGACTTTCCGATTTATTTTGTGGTCTGCGGAAGCGTCATCTTTTTTGTTAATCTGCGGCTTTACAGAGGGGACATTAAAAGGTTCCTGCTTCTTATGGCGGTTCAGGCCATGGAGGCATTTGCCATCGGATATGCGGCGGCGCTGCCGTTTATACTGTCCTTTGAGCAGATATCCTCGGAAATTCATTTTACGCACAGTCATTCGCTTCTTTATCAGCTCCTGATCCTGTGGGGGCTTCCGGTATGCACGGTCATCGGTTACGTCGTAATGCTGTTTAAGGAACGGCGTGCTGCACAGACGGAATTTCCGGCAGCTGCGGCGAAAACGGCGGCAGCCGGAGCGGGTCCGGCGGCAGCTGCGGATACGGCTGAGACGGGTGAGGCAGCGCACAGAGCTGCGGAACCGCCTGCTCCGCAAAGACCCGGTTTTCCGGCGCCGGATCTTACTGTCCTGCTTTTCGGGCTCTGTGCGGTCGGTCTCGTTATCCTTCCGGAAGTCATTTATGTGAAGGACATTTATACAGGTTATTATCGCGCCAATACGATGTTTAAGCTGACCTATCAGGCTTTTATCCTGTTTGGGATCTCGATGGGGTATATCCTTGTCCGGGCGCTTGTTTTCGGGAAGAAGACGGCGCGTCGGACGGCTGCTGTCGGCCTGATTCTCCTTGCGCTTACGGGCGGGTATATTTTCACCGCCTGCGGTTCATGGTTCGGCAATATTTTTGATGCGTCAAAAAGGATCAGCACGGATGCTTCCGTGTTTGTCGATGAGGATTTCGCTTCGGATTTCGGCGCCATCAGCTGGCTGAATAATACCGTTAAGGGACAGCCTGTAGTTCTCGAGGCGCCGGGCGACAGTTATTCCGAATACGAGAGGGTGTCGGTGGCGACGGGACTTCCGACTGTGACGGGCTGGTATGTGCATGAATGGCTCTGGCGGAATAATAAAGATGCGCTGGACGCCCGCGTGAAGGATATAAAGACGATTTATACTTCGGACGATCAGGAGGCAGTCAGGGCGCTGATTGAAAAGTATAATATAAGTTATATTTATGTAGGAAGGCTGGAGCGGGAGAAGTATCCGGAACTGAACGATACGGCAATCCAGGCGCTTGGGACGGTTGCCTATTCGGACGGCGTATCGACCTATATCATAAAAGTCGGATAGCTATTCGCCGGGCGGAAGCCTGACGGAGAGGCAGTTTCATCACGGGCGCTGACCGTTTCCGCATGAGCGGCAGTTTCATCACGGGCGCTGACCGTTTCCGCATGAGCGGCAGTTTCATCACAAATGACAACCGTTCTCCGGGAAATGGGGAACATCTCCATAAGTTGGGAGGAAAATACAGTGACACATAAAAAGAAGTTATTTTTCGTACTGCCTGCTACGGCGGCATATGCCATCCTGAATCTGGTACTGCTGCTTCATCATGAAGCGTGGCGCGACGAGTCGCAGGCCTGGCTGATTGCCAGGAACCTGAGCATTACAGGCGTCTGGAAACAGCTTTCATACGAAGGCCATCCTTTCCTGTGGTACTATCTGATAATGCCGTTTGCAAAAGCCGGTCTGCCGTTTTCGGTGATCGGGTTCATTTCCCTCGCAGTCATGATTGTGGCCGCATACCTTCTGCTGCGGTTTTCACCGTTTCATCCGGTACTGGATCTTATTATCCTGTTTTCACCGCTCGGGACATATTATCTTCCGGTCATTGCCCGCAGCTACTGCCTGTGTGCCCTTTTCACGGTGGCAGTTGCCGTCCTGTACCGCAGCCGAAGCCGCCGTGCGGTTCTTTATTGTGCCATGATCGCCCTGATGGTCCAGACGCATCTTATCATGCTGGGTTTTGCGGGAGCATTGTCCGTCGCATTCCTTATCGAGAGAATAGCGGATTTTTGGCGTGACCGTGAACTAAGGGGAAAGAAAGCTATCCGGCATCTTGCGCCTCTTCTGCTTCCTTTTATCAGCTTCATTGTTTTTTTACTGGAATTCATGAATGTCAGAAGCAGTACGGCATATCATTTTGAATTAAAGGGAATCGTGGACTTTCTGCGCTCGATCCGTGACACGACGCTTTCGCTTTTCGGTTTTATGACCGGACTTGATATCGTATGGGTGTGGACTGCCATTATCCTTATAGCTTTTGCCATGATTTATGCCCTGTTTGTCCTGGGAGAGGCAGGTCCGGTATTTATAACCCTGTTTGCATTTTTTGAGCAGATTTTTATTTACGCCATGATTATTCTTTATTCCGTACAGAGAGCGCTGATATTTGTTTTTATCTTTGTATGGTTCGTCTATGTGACCGTTGAGAAAATAAAAGAAAAAAATGCACTGCGCCCCGAAGCGGAACAGACTAAGCCGACAGGCCTTCTTCACTATCAGCTTCTTCTTGCCATGATCTGCTTTATGCTCCTTTACGGGCTGGGGAATGCTGTCAAAGCGGACTATCAGGATGAATATTCGGATGCTGAGAACGCTGCTTTTGAGATTGCGTATATCGTTCAGGGAGAGACTGTCGTAACCGGAGAGCCGGCGCGTACGAGCCCGCTTTCGGCGTATACGCCTGATCAGAAATACTGGAGTCCTCAGATCGGGGATTATGTGACCTTTACGCCTCTTGACAAGGAATGGAATAAACCCTACAACTTCCTTGAGCTTGAAGATGCAGTAAAGAAAGCCGGTATCGGCGACAAGGACGGTTTCTATCTTCTGATACCCGAATCCGTCGGGATGTCGGATTATGACATCTGGAAGGTAAGCTGGGAAAAACTGTACGAGACAAAGGCGGGAACGATAACGGATGAAAAATATACTCTTTACCGGGTGAAATACTGAAATGCCAAAAAAGGAGACGCAGGTGTCAAAAGTTTTCCCGCAGACAGGAAAATTACCGGAAATTTGACGCTTGCATAAAAAGATCCGTCTGCGGGAAGGAAAACGTTTTGACTTCTGACGCCCGCATCCTATAATAGATGTATTACAGCAGGAGGGAAAGTCAATGGAAAATCAGGGGAAATATTACATCACAACGGCGATTGCCTACGCTTCGGGAAAACCGCATATCGGGAATACTTATGAGATTGTGCTCGCGGATGCGATTGCGCGGAGGAAAAGGCAGGAGGGTTATGATGTCTTCTTTCAGACCGGAACGGATGAGCACGGTCAGAAGATAGAAGACAGAGCGAAGGCTGCCGGCGTGGAGCCCAAGGCTTATGTCGATAAGACGTCGGCGGAAATCCGCCGGATCTGGGATCTTATGAATACTTCCTATGATAAATTTATCCGTACAACGGATGCGGATCATGAGCGGCAGATCCAGAAAATTTTCAGGAAAATGTATGACAAGGGCGACATTTACAAGGGCGAATATAAAGGAATGTACTGCACCGAGTGTGAGTCGTTCTATACCGAGTCCCAGCTCGTTGACGGAAAATGCCCGGAGGACGGCTGCGAAGTAAAGCCGGCGTCTGAGGAAGCCTATTTCTTTAAAATGAGTAAATATGCCGACCGCCTGATTGATTATATTAATACACATCCGGAATTTATCCAGCCTGAATCCCGGAAAAATGAAATGATGAATAATTTCCTGAAACCGGGGCTCCAGGATCTGTGTGTATCGCGAACTTCATTTAAATGGGGGATTCCGGTGGATTTCGACCCGAGGCATGTTACTTACGTGTGGCTGGACGCACTGTCGAACTATATTACAGGCATCGGCTACGATGCGGACGGAAATTCTTCGGAGCTGTTTAAAAAGCTGTGGCCGGCCGATCTCCATCTGATTGGGAAGGATATCATCCGCTTCCATACGATCTACTGGCCGATTTTCCTGATGTCTCTCGACCTTCCGCTTCCAAAACAGGTCTTCGGGCATCCCTGGCTTCTGCAGAGCGGCGGCAAGATGAGCAAGTCGAAAGGGAACGTCATTTATGCGGATGATCTCTGCGATCTTTTCGGCGTTGATGCAGTCCGCTATTTCGTGCTGCATGAGATGCCGTTTGAAAATGACGGCGTGATTTCCTGGGAGCTTATGGTTGAGCGTATGAATTCGGAGCTGGCAAATACGCTCGGGAATCTTGTAAACCGCACCATTGCCATGAGCAATAAATATTTCGGCGGTCTTGTAGAAAATAAAAATATCGCTGACGGCGGCGGAATCGACGCTGATCTTAAGGCTTTTGTGACAGGTACAGGCGATAAAGTCAGGGAAAAGATGGAAGGGCTTCGCGTTGCGGATGCCATTACGGAAATTTTTAACCTCTTTAAGCGCTGCAACAAATATATTGATGAGACAGAGCCGTGGAAGCTGGCGAAAAACGAAGATGAAAAAGACCGCCTGGCGACGGTGCTCTATAATCTCATGGAGGGGATCCTTACGGGCACGACGCTTCTTGAGCCCTTTATGCCGGAAACAGCTTCAAGGATTTATGCGCAGATCGGCGCCGGTGCCGCAGATCTTGACTGTATCGCAGGCTGGGGCAATTACCCGTCCGGAACGAAAGTGACGGAGAAGCCGGAAATCCTGTTTGCACGGATGGATCTTAAGGAAGTCATGGAGAAAGTAAATGCCGGAAATGCCTCCGAAACAGCGCAGGACACGAAGCCTGCGGCAGACGGGGCCGGAAGCGCAAATAAAAATGAAGAAGGCGGAAATGCCGAAAAATCAGGAAACGGCAATAAGCCGGAGGACACAGCAGGTGCGGCGGGAAAGTCGAAGGCGGGCGGGACACCGGACGCGGAAGCGGATGAGAAGCCGCAGATTGTGTACGATGATTTTGCGAAAATGAACTTCCGCGTCGGTGAAATCGTAGATTGTAAGATCGTTGAAAATTCTAAAAAGCTGCTCTGTTCTCAGGTGAAGATCGGAGATAAGACTGTCCAGATCTGCTCCGGCATCCGTGCCGCTTACACACCTGAGCAGATGATCGGCAAAAAGGTCATGGTGATCGTCAATCTGGCGCCCCGGAAGATGGCGGGCCTCCTTTCCCAGGGCATGCTGCTTTGTGCGGAAGGCGCGGACGGAAGGCTTTCACTTATGACGCCGGACGACTCCGGCATTGAGGCAGGCTCGGAAATCTGCTGAAACGCAAGGCTCCCCGG
>DCDB01000063.1 GCA_002316215.1 Lachnospiraceae bacterium UBA1066
AAGATAAAGCAGAAGTGAAAGTACAAGCAGGAATAGTTGTCGCAGGATAAAGCTGAAACGAAAGTACAGACCGGAACAGCAGTACCTGATAAAATGGCGGCTCAAAACTGGAGGAGGGATTTAGAGTGGCAAAATGTCCAGGCTGCGGGGCACAGCTCCGCTTCGATATTAAGGAACAGAAACTGCTTTGCGATTACTGCGGAGCAAAGCTGGATCCTTATGACTATGACAGGAAATACACGAATAAGGATGCAAAAAAGGTCAATGATGAAATGGCAGGCTACATGGAGAATCAAGCCGGCAAAAAACAGGAAGAGACGGATACCTTCACGGTGACGGTCTATACCTGTCCAAATTGCGGCGGCGAGATCATCAGCACATCCAATTCCGCGACAGAGGTCTGCACCTACTGCGGAGCGCAGGTGATGCTGGAGCAGAAAGAAGGCAGCAGCATCCGGCCGGAACTGATTGTGCCATTTTCCAAAGATCGGGACGAGCTGAGGAAGATTTGCGCGCGGAAAATGAAAAAAGCAATTTTCGCGCCGAAAGCGCTGCGGGATCCTTCTTCCATCACTTCCTTCCGCGGCATTTATATGCCGTTCTGGCTCTATAAGACAGCCAGAAACGATAAGCTTTCGGCTAAAGGAACACGGCAGTACAGTAAAGGGGACTATGACTATACAGATTACTACGATATAAGTGCAACGGCGGATGCTGTCTACGACGGTATTGCCTTTGATTCCGCTTCTTCATTCGAGGATGCTATCAGCGCAGCAATTGCGCCTTATCCGGCCGTGGATACAAAACCATTTACGCCGTCATTTATCAGCGGTTTTTATGCGGATGTTTCTGACGTCCCGGAAAGTGTCTATCAGGAAAAGGCGATTGAGGCGGCAGAAGACGACCTCTATGATGCTCTTGCAAATGAACCGCAGATTGATCCGATGTCTTTGGAAAAAAGCGGAGAATTTTTCACCGGGCAGGATATCCAGGCTAAGTCCGCCCTCCTTCCCGTATGGTTCATGGCATACCGTAAGAAAGACAGGGTGGCCTATGCCGTCATAAACGGAGATACCGGAAAGATGGCCCTCGACATGCCGGTGGATCCGGCGCGGTATCTTTTATTTTCCCTGATCACGGCTGTACCGATTTTTTTACTGATATACTTCTTTTATCAGACACTGGCGCAGGATGCCGTAACCGTTACGGGGATTCTGGCGATGATTGCAGTGCTCGTCAATACCTGGGAAATGCGGAAGATCGCGCGGAAAGATAGCCGTGCGGACGATCTTGGTTTCAAGGCAGCCGCCGGGATGGCAGAAGAGCAGGCAAAGGCAGGAGAAAAAACCGGGACGGAAGATAAAGTTAAGACCTCAGCTGAGACAGAAACTAAGGCAGGAGTTAAAATAGAAGCTCAAGCCATGGCAGAAGATAAAGCTGATGCCAAAGGTAAGGTGAAGGCCGCAAAGCAGGCGAAGGCTGGAAAAGACAGCGGAAAAATCGGAGCCGGGAAGGTCATTTTCTATGTTATCCTCATTGCGATAGGCGGCTTTTTGTGGGTAGTGTCCGCTGCAGTGCTTTTGGTGTATTGTAATATTATTACGATTGCCGTGACCTTTAAGTGGCTGAAGCAGGGCGGGAAGAAATGCAGCCCGCTGTCGTTTTTGACGCTTCTTCTGCCGTTTGTCTCAGCAGCAGTACTTTTGTACAATCCGATTTATGACAGCATTTTTTATACGACTGCCATGGCGCAGACGGCGGTGCTGTTCCTCCTTACAGTTGAGACCATCCGAAGATATAATGTTCTTTCGACGCGGAAACTTCCGCAGTTTCGCAGGGAAGGCGGTGATAACCGTGCGTAAAATGAAAAAAGCAGAATATAAGGATCTGACGCTTATTCTCATTTTCATCATGGTGCTCTCTTTCCTGAATTTCTGCATGCCGATGGAGATCGGCGCGGAAAATGAAGGGCAGCAGTATCAGGCATGGATTGACGACGCGGCCGGCCTTTTTACCGACGCGGAGGAGGAAGAACTGTTGTCGGAAATGGAGCCGCTTTCCGGTTACGAGGATTTTATCGTCCATACAACGAACGAGAATTCCTTTGGCGATACAGAAGAATACGCCAAAGATTATTTTGACGCCAATTTGGGTTCGGGTGATAACGGAACGGTTTTTGTCATCGATATGGATCAGCGCGTGCTTTATATGTGGTCGGAGGGTGCGGCCTACAATGTCATTACACCGTATCAGGCTAACCTGATCACCGACAACATTTACATGGATGCACATAAAGGCAATTATGTATCTTCCGTATCGGAAGGCATCAGTGAATGCCTGAAGCTTTGGCGGGGCGGAAGAATCAATGCACCGATGCGCCTTATCAGCACGGTGATGATTTCCATATCCCTTGCACTGCTCATCAATTTGATTGTCATGCTGGTACTGTCTTCTTCGAAGCAGGCATCCCCTGAGGAGCTTGCCTCGAATGCGAAAGTCAGCCACCATTTTAAAGACGTCAGGAAAGTTCTCACAAGAACGACGAAAGTCTATAATCCTCCGGACTCCGGCGGCGGCAGCGGCGGGGGCGGAGGCGGCAGCTCCGGCGGCGGAGGCGGCCACGGATTCTAAGCTTTGCCGTCAGGCAAGGCCGGAAAAGCGTGTCGCACCGGGGTTAGAAAGTGTGCAGCACAAGTAAGTGTATGGCATGAAGAAACAGATCGTATACAGGAGACGGGAAGTACATGGCTGAAAAAAATGTAGTAACTTACGATGATATTGTCCGCAGATGGAAGGAAAGAAATGTGGATTCCGTCGGGAAGATGGACACGCTCCTTTCAAATTACAGGATCCTGTTTGCCTATCATTCAAATAAAATTGAAAGCGTAGGAATGGATCTGCATCAGACACGGGAAATTTTTGAGAATGGAAGGGTGATCAATTACACGGGTGATACCCGTGCTCTGTTTGAGACCAGCAATCAGAAAACGTGTTTTGAGAATCTGAAAAGCAGAATTATTAATAAGGAAGAGGTCTCACCGGAACTAATTAAGAGCATTCACGCGGATCTTCTGCATGGCTGCTATGATGAAGCAAGGTGGAACGAAGGCGAAAGGCCGGGAGAATACAAGAAAAATTATTACGGTGTGGGAGAGAATGCAGGAGTATTGCCGGAAGAAGTCGAAAAAGAAATCAGCTTTATCTGCGACGAGGTCAGAACCTGCGGAACAGGGGAAAATGAAGTCCTGACGGCAGCTGCTTATCTTCACTGCAATTTTGAAAACATCCATCCCTTTGCGGACGGTAATGGCCGGGTCGGCAGAACGTTGATGAATTATTATCTGATGCTCCATGATCTGCCGCCCGCAGTCATTTACGAAGAAGATAAAGAAACATATTATCTGGCACTTGCCGTATTTGATAAGACAGAGAAGCTGGACGGATTTGTGGAATATCTGAAAGAAGAAACCGTAAAAACCTGGACAGCCGAACCCCTGTCCCATACCGGGGAAAAAAGAAAGATTATTAAAATGTGAGGTTTGATGATAAGAAGAAGCACCAATGATAACATTTCTGGCACCCAAAAAGCACATTTGAATAAAGCGTGCAGGATAAGTTCTTGCCAGGAGAGAAAATAGGGCAACAGTGAAAATTTTAGAAAATATATGTTAGAAAATATACTATGATAGAGGGGATTCGGATGACTGAGAAAAACAATGCAAATATTGGTTTTGAAAAGCAGATTTGGGATGCTGCCTGTGTTCTGTGGGGCCATATACCTGCTGCGGAGTACAGGAAAGTTATTGTCGGATTGATTTTTTTACGCTATATTTCGAGTTCATTTGAACGCAGATACCAGGAGCTTGTTTCTGACGGAGATGGCTTTGAAAATGACCGCGATGCTTATACAATGGAGAATGTTTTTTTTGTACCTCAGGTGGCGAGATGGAGTACTGTTTCTGCAGCCGCGCACACTCCAGAAATAGGAAATGTAATTGACAATGCTATGCGGGCTATTGAGAAAGAAAATATTAGCCTGAAAAATGTCTTGCCAAAGAACTATGCGAGCCCAGATCTTGATAAAAGGGTTTTAGGGGACGTTGTGGATCTTTTTACCAATATGAACATGGGTAGCACAGAAGACAGCAAAGATTTGCTTGGACGTACTTATGAATACTGTATCGCACAGTTTGCTGCCTATGAAGGAGTAAAAGGCGGAGAATTTTATACACCGGCGAGTGTTGTAAAAACACTTGTAAGTGTTTTGAAACCATTTAATAACTGCCGGGTTTACGATCCTTGCTGCGGTTCCGGCGGAATGTTTGTACAGAGTGCAAAATTCATTCAGGCACATAGTGGAAACAGAGGTAATATTTCTGTGTATGGCCAGGAGTCAAATGCAGATACTTGGAAAATGGCAAAGATGAATATGGCCATTCGTGGTATTGATGCGGATTTCGGTCCTTATCAGGCGGACACTTTTTTTAATGACCTGCATCCTACTCTAAAAGCCGATTTCATAATGGCTAATCCTCCGTTTAATCTTTCTAACTGGGGACAGGATAAACTGTTGGATGATGTTCGATGGAAATATGGAATACCGCCCGCCGGTAATGCCAACTTTGCATGGATTCAGCATATGATTCATCATCTTGCACCTAATGGGAAGATAGGTCTCGTGCTTGCGAATGGAGCACTTTCCACTCAAACCAGTGGGGAGGGTGAAATACGTAAGAAAATTATTGAAGATGATTTAATTGAAGGAATTGTTGCAATGCCGACGCAGCTTTTTTACAGTGTGACAATTCCTGTAACCTTATGGTTTATTAGTAAAAATAAAGAGCAGAAGTGCAGAACTTTATTTGTTGATGCCCGAAATATGGGTCATATGGTTGACCGTAAGCATCGGGATTTTAGTGATGAGGACATTAAAAAAATTGCGGACACATTTACTGCATTTCAGAATGGCAAAGAGGAAGACATAAAAGGTTTTTGTGCAGTTGCTTCAACAGCCGACATAGTTAAACAGGACTATATTCTTACACCCGGCAGATATGTTGGTATTGAAGAACAGAAAGATGACGGCGAGCCATTTGATGAAAAAATGACACGACTGACATCGGAATTATCGGAAATGTTTGAAAAGTCTCATGAACTCGAGGACAAAATCAGAAAGAATCTGAAGGCGATAGGATATGACATCTAATGGACTAAAGACGGTATGATATCTTTCAAAAAAGCAGATATTATTTAATGATCCATAATATTGTCCAAGAAGGAGAAGTTATGAAAAGGGTATTGCTATCGGAAGTAGCTGATATACAAACAGGTCCCTTTGGGAGTCAGTTACACCAAAGAGATTATATAGAAGAAGGCATTCCGATTGTAACGGTAGAACATTTAGGACAAAAATATTTTTCTGAAAAAAATTTACCAAGAGTATCCAGTGCAGATAAGGAACGGCTGAAGAAATTCGTTCTCATAAAAGGAGATACGATTTTTAGTCGAGTCGGGGCAGTAGACCGATGCTCATATGTTGACAAACAGAATGAGGGATGGATGTTTTCAGGTCGTTGCTTAAGAATTCGTCCAAGAGAAGATGTTGATCCATTGTTTTTGTATTATTATTTTTGTTTAGAAAGCACAAAGCAGTATATAAGAAACATTGCTGTCGGTGCGACCATGCCATCAATAAATACAAAATTGATGGAAGGGGTACCAATTATTCTACCAATATTAGAAATTCAAAAAAAGATTGCTGCGTTTCTATCAACTATTGATGATAAAATAGAAATAAATACTAAGATAAACAAGAATTTAG
>DCDB01000062.1 GCA_002316215.1 Lachnospiraceae bacterium UBA1066
GCTTCGGGCTGCCCGTAAAACTTGCTTTCTTTTTCCCTTACGGGTAAAAAGGACATTCCCCAGGAACCTTCACATCCCCGTCTCCCCTTTCACAAAAACGTTGATTTTATCGCCGTCAGCGTCTACAATGAAACTATTATGGGAAAAATATTTTATATCATGGGAAAGTCGGCTTCCGGCAAGGACAAGATCTGCACCAGGATGCTGGAGAGCCCCGAACTTCATTTGAAAAGCCTTGTCCTTTATACGACGCGGCCGATCCGGAGCGGCGAGACCGACGGACAGCAGTACCATTTTGTCGGGCAGGAGGAGCTTTGCCGTCTGCGGAACGAAGGGAAGATCATCGAGGAAAGAACCTACGACACGGCGCGCGGGCTGTGGACGTATTTTACGGCGGACGATGCCATCGAACTGGCGAATGAGAATTATATCGCCATCGGCACGCTTGTTTCCTACGGGAAGCTTCGCGGATATTACGGGCAGGACAAGCTTGTGCCGGTTTATATTGACGTCGGCGATGAGCAGCTGATGGAACGCGCGATGAAGCGCGAGAAGAAGCAGGAACACCCGAATTATAAGGAGCTTTGCCGCAGGTTCCTGGCGGACAGCGAGGATTTTTCCGAAGAGAAGATCCGGGAAGCCGGCATTACCAGGCGTTTTGCGAATAACGGGGATATCGAGAAGTGTATGTCGGAAATAAAAACTTTTATCGGAGGCATGATCCATGGATAAGATGAACTTTTCAAATGTCATCGGTCATAAGGATGTTATCGAGCATCTTCAGAATGCCGTGAAAAACGGCAAGGTTTCGCATGCCTACATATTTTCGGGAGAGCCCGGCTCGGGAAAGAAGCTTCTGGCCACGCTTTTTGCGATGACGCTGGAATGTAAGGAGCAGGGCGTGGAGCCCTGCCTTACCTGTGAATCCTGCAAAAAGGCGATGAGCAATAACCATCCTGACATCATTTCGCTCGTGCATGAAAAGCCGAATGTCATCACGGTGGATGAAATCCGCACGCAGGTCGTGAATACGGTCGGGATCCTTCCCTATGAGGGCAAATACAAGATCTATATTATCAATGACGCCGAGAAAATGAATCCTCAGGCGCAGAACGCGCTCCTTAAGACGATTGAGGAGCCGCCGGAATATGCGGTCATTATGCTTCTTGCCAACAGCCCGGAGGCGCTTCTGCCGACGATCCGTTCGCGCTGCGTTTCGCTTCCGCTTAAAACCGTGAGCGACGAAATGGTCAAGAATTATCTGATGGAGCACATGCATCTTCCGGACTACCAGGCCGAAATGACGGCCGCCTTCGCGCAGGGCAATATCGGCCGCGCAGAAGAAGCTGCCGGAAGCGGTTCATTTTCAGAAATGTCGGAAAATGCAGTCCGGCTTATTAAGCACATCCACGGCATGCAGACGTATGAATTCGTGGAAGTTATTAAAAGTATGGCAAATGAAAAGGACAGGATCGACGATTATCTCGACATTTTCCTTCTGTGGTTCCGCGACGTGCTGCTTTACAAGGCCACGCGGGATGTCGACAATCTTGTTTTCCGGCGCGAGATCCTGACCATCCGCAGCGAAGCGACAGGCAGTTCCTACGAAGGTCTCGAGGAAATAATCGACGCTGTCCAGAAGGCGAAGCTCAGGCTTCATGCCAATGTCAGCTTCGACCTTACGATGGAGCTTTTGTATCTGACAATCAGGGAGAATTTAAATGACTGAAATTATAGGCGTAAAATTCAGAAATACAGGCAAGATATATTATTTTAATCCGGGGAGCTTCGATATCCATTATGACGACCACGTCATCGTGGAAACGGCGCGGGGCGTTGAATACGGAACCGTCGTCATGAGCCCGATGCAGATTGAGGATGAAAAGATTCCGCAGCCGCTGAAGGGTATTATGCGCATGGCCGATGAAAATGACACTGCCCGGGAAAATGAAAACCTCCGGAAGGAGCAGGAAGCCTATCGCATCTGCAAGGAAAAAATCGCGGAGCGCGAGCTGGACATGAAGCTCATCCGGGCGGAATATACATTTGACAACAGCAAGGTGCTCTTTTACTTTACGGCGGACGGACGGATCGATTTTCGCGAGCTGGTAAAAGATCTGGCCGGCATTTTTAAGACAAGGATCGAGCTTCGTCAGATCGGAGTCCGGGACGAGACGAAAATCCTGGGCGGCATGGGGATCTGCGGACGCCCGCTCTGCTGCCACACGTATCTTACGGAGTTCGCGCCGGTTTCCATCAAGATGGCGAAGGAGCAGAACCTGTCGCTTAATCCGACGAAGATTTCCGGAACCTGCGGAAGGCTGATGTGCTGCCTGAAAAATGAGGCGGATACGTATGCGTATCTTAATAAGGGCATGCCGGGCAAGGGCGACCAGCTGACGACGCCGGACGGAAAGCACGGCGAGGTACAGTCCGTGAATATCCTCCGTCAGACCGTCAAGGCTGTCGTCGATATGGAAAATGACGAGAAAGAGCTGCAGGAGTTTAATGTCGCGGATATTACCTTTATCCCGCATTCGAGGAAGCCGAAGACACCTCAGAACCAGCCGAAGGCTGCCGATAAAGCGGCAAAGGGCGAGCACGGGGACAAGCCGGAAAAAGGCGAACGCGGGGATAAGCAGGATCGGAGCGAACGCGGGGACAAGCAGGGAAGAGGCGACTACGG
>DCDB01000228.1 GCA_002316215.1 Lachnospiraceae bacterium UBA1066
CGCGCCATTACCGCCATTACCGCCGTCCGGCCCGCCTGCAGGAACAAATTTTTCCCTTCTGAAACTGACATGGCCGTCTCCGCCCTTTCCGGAACGGATATGTATTCTCGCATGATCTGCAAACATAATTAAAAAACAGGCTTCAAATCCGACGGATTCGAAGCCCTCTCCTTTTCATCATTCAGCCGTTTCTGTTACAACGGCTTCTTCATTTTTTTGGGCAGGAACAATCGAGCACTGCTTGCGATCCTTGCCAAGTCTGGTAAAACGTACGATACCGTCTGCTTTTGCAAACAGTGTGTCATCGCCGCCGATCCCTACATTGACACCTGGATGAATATGCGTGCCGCGCTGTCTGTAGAGAATATTTCCGGCCTTTACAAACTGGCCGTCCGCTCTCTTTGCGCCTAATCTCTTCGACTCGGAGTCACGTCCGTTTTTTGTGGAACCGACTCCCTTCTTATGGGCGAAGAGCTGAAGATCCATATTCAGCATCTTTATACCTCCTCGAATTTCAAACATAAATAAGTTTTTCCGTAATTCTTAACAATAGCGTCAATACCCAGAACCATAGAATCCATCAGCAGCTTTCCCTGATCAGAAATAGGATCCGGGAAAATGCACCGGACGTTTCCGTCCTGCTCGCCGGCAATGACCTTGTCCTTTGCCAGTTCCGTAATGGAATTAACCGTATTGACGGTCAGAGCCGAAACAGCAGCACATATGATGTCTTTGCCTTTTTCGGCATATCCGGCATGTCCGTCTGTCTCGAATCCCTGGTAAACTCCTTTTTTCGTAAAAACAGTAACCGTAATCATTTATTTATCCGTTAATCTTTTCAATTCTAACAGCTGTGTAATACTGTCTGTGGCCGTTCTTCTTATGATAACCTGTCTTCGGTTTGTAGCGATATACGATAACTTTCTTGGCACGGCCGTTGCGAAGGACTTTTCCTTCAACCGTTGCGCCTTTGACATCATCGCCGACCTTAAGACCTTCATCGCTTACGGCAATGACCTGATCAAAAGTAACCGTATCACCGGCTTCCTTTCCGATCTTTTCGACACGGATGACATCGCCTTCCGAAACCTTATACTGCTTTCCGCCTGTTGCAATTACTGCATACATGGAGCACACCTCCTTCATCAATTACTCGCCAGATCCGGCGTCCGGAAAAATCCGTCCTTGCAAGCCTTTCTGTGCGGCATACTTAGACATAATAACATACAGCCAACCGGAAGTCAAATATATTTATTACAGCAATACCTGACATATTTATTACAGCAATACCTGACAACATATTTATTACAGCAATACCTGACAGCATCATGTCCACAGCTGCACGCGACAGCATTATTATCACAGATTCATGTGATCCTACAAACCACACGTGATCTTCTAAAAAGCTTCAGCCTCTCAGAATTTCCGCAAGCGGCTTTTCCGCTTTCTGCCTTATCATTTCCATAATTCCAAGCGGCGTTAAGTCGATAACCTCCGTCTTCCGGTGCTCATGCCGGACAAGTTTCCTCATAACTCCCACAAGTTCATCCTTGTGATCCTGGCTTTCCATGCTGATAAAATCTACGAGAATCATACCGGAAAGATTTCGGAGGCGCAACTGGCGCACAACTTCATCCGCAGCCTCCAGATTGATCCTGCGGTAGGTCTCTTCCGGAATCTTTCCGCGCAGGCATTTTCCCGTATTGACGTCAATGGATACGAAGGCTTCCGTCTGTTCGATCACAATATAGGCGCCGCTTTTAAGATAGACGTTCTTCTCCAAAAGGCGCTGGATATCCCGGTTCAAATTGTAAAGTACAGAAAGCGAAAGCGTCTTGTTTCCGGGCATAAGTCCGTCAGAAGAGCTGCTTTTTTGCGGATCGAACGGCAGGAGCCGTTCTGCGACGGCCGGAATATCCGTAAAGACACGATCCGGAGAGACATAGAGCCCGCGCAGCATTTCAACATAAAAAGGATACGGCCGGTAAAGCAGTGCGCCTGATTTTGCACCTTCTGCTTCCGTCTCTATACTCTTTTTGAGGCTGTAAAGTGCCTGAAGCTCTTTTACAAGCATTTCCTTCGTTGCTTCCGCAGCATTCGTACGGATCAGAGGCTGACAGCCGGGATACTCCGACGGATCTATCCATTTCCCGATCATGAGTCTTTGCTCATCATCGAGTTTCGATGAAAATGAAAGTCCCTCATGCCCATCCGCCATGACGGCGTACTTTCCGGCAATGCGGATTTTTGCGGAAACCACGGCTTCTTTCTTCCCGGAAGCATCTTTGACAATCTCAACCACGAGCCTTCCGGACGGCTTTTTTCCCCTGCGCACAGACGGCAGGAATACCTTCCGGCCTCCCTCAATCCGGAGGTAAGCCCCGCCGATATTATCCGCATAAGAGTCAAAAACTCCCAGGTAGATATTCCCGACCATCGACTCATGCGCCGGATCGGAAACTGTAAGCTCCGAAAGTTTAAGTTCATCGTAGAACGCCGCAGCAAGCAGCCGATGTTCCCCATATTCAATTTCCGTTACAATGTAGTCTTTCATCCGGTGATAAATTCTTTCATTTAGCTATATGTTTTTTATTACCAGCCATTTTTTCTTTTATGTCTGTTTTCCATATTACAGCTGATTTTTCTTAATGGTAATGATGCGGGTGTCAAAAGTACCTTTTGTCACTTTTTGGACTTTGATGCCTGCATCAAAGCAAATACTTTCTTTAGTTTAAAAATCTTCGCCAAGAGCGCCCAAAGACAGGCCTCCGTCCGTAAATGTATCCAGCCGGAGGACACGGACGTCGTATTCATTGAATTCGTATCCCGCATACCGGCAGAAGGCCTCGGCCAGCATATCGGGTCTAAGATGCGCGGCGCTTCCCGTCGCGCACTCCGCGTAAAATGCAAATCTTTCGCCCTCCGCAGCCTTCCTGTAAAATTCCGGAATCCTGGTCCAGTCGAAATCTGCTTTTATTTCTTTCAAAAACTCAGCGGCTTCTGAAGTCTCTGTGCCTTTGGAAGTTTCAGTTTCATTTTTTATGAGAAGTGTTTTCGCCTTGTGGAGCATCGGACGTATGTCGACATCGGCTTCTGCTTTTTTCGTTATTTTATGGACAATTATTTTTTCTTCCGTAAGAAAGGCACCGAACTTTTCGGATGCTTCCGAAACATCTGCGCCGATTCCTGAAAGCACGGTAATATAAGAGGCTTCTTTTACCAGGGACATGGCTTTTCCGCTCTTGCCTTCTTCAATTCTCGTAATTCCTGCAATACGGATTCCGGAAGGCATGACGGCGTTCAGCATTTCAATAAGAACGGAAGCCGGAGGGCATAACGGCAGCTCTTCATTGATAAGCCCGATGTCCTTTAACCGTTCATCATCGTCCGCCGTGTGCAAAACAGGATCCCTGTAGGCCAGCTCCGCGTCAAAATATTCTCCCAGGCTTTCCATTCCCACGCCTAAAGGTGCGGCAAAGGAAAGAATCATATGAGGACTGTAACCTTTGGTATAGGCCATTTTAATCCCGCTGATTCTAAGGGCTTTCTGGAAAAAACGCATAAGATCCAGATGTCCCGTAAAACGCAGGGAACCGGTTTTCGTAAACTTCACTCTAACCTTCATTGGCCGCTCCCTCCGGAAATCTTATCGTCCTGTTCTCCAAAGCCGTTCATTTCTTCAAATCCGCTTTTTTGTTCAGAACAACTTTTCTTTTCAAATCCGATTTTCTCTTCAAAACCACTTTTTTCTTCGAGTCCGCTCAAATTTTCAGGCACGTTTTTTTCTTCGAAACAGACGCCTCCGCCGTAGGTTCTTGCACCGCAGCCCGAGCATTTTTCCCGGCAGTTCGGAGTTATAACTCCCTGCTTTGCAAGCTCCCATTCCCGTATCAGGAAGTCCTTTGTCACCCCGATATCTATAAAGTCCCACGGAAGAAGCTCATCCGTCTTTCTTTCTCTCAGAGTATAAAATTCATGGTCAATTCCGCAGGCAAGGAAAGCCTTAAGCCAGATGTCCATATGGAAGTAGTCTGACCAGGAATCAAAAAGAGCGCCGTGCTCGTAGGCATACACAATGGCCGGTGCAAGGCGGCGGTCGCCGCGCGCAAACACACCCTCAAGTACTGTCCCGTCCGCTTCGTGCCAGTTGTAATGGATGCTGCGCTGGTTCTTCATCGCCATGATTTCACCGCGCACGGTATGGGCAAAATTAAGATAATCCTCTTTACGGAACATAGAGGCCCATTCGAAAGGGGTAAACGGCTTCGGCACAAAGAAGGAAGTGCTCACGGTAATCTCGCATTTTCCGTTTCGCTCTTCTTTCGGTATTTCATAATAATGGTCGCAGATTGCCTGTGACAGGAGAGCGATTCCCTTCCTGTCCTCCTCGGTTTCCGTCGGAAGACCCAGCATAAAATAAAGCTTGACTTTATTCCAGCCTCCGCGGAAGGCCATCATCGAACCGTTAAAAATGTCCTCTTCAGAAATGCCCTTATTAATGACATCGCGCAGGCGCTGCGTTCCGGCTTCCGGCGCAAAAGTAAGCGAACTTTTCTTGATATCCTGAACCTTCTGCATAACCTCCAGTGAAAAGTTATCGATGCGCAGGGAAGGCAGTGAAATATTCACATTTTTTTCTTTAAAATTCTTAATCAGGAAATCCATAAGTTCCGGGAGTTTTCTGTAATCGCTCGAGCTTAAAGAGCTTAAGGATATCTCATCATATCCGGTATTCTTAATAATTTCCGCCGCTTCTTTTTCAAGTGTTTCCAGGGACTTTTCCCGCAGAGGACGGTACAGCATACCGGCCTGGCAGAAACGGCAGCCCCGGATACAGCCTCTCTGGATCTCCAGCGTCACACGGTCCTGTGTGGCACGCATAAAGGGCACCAGAGGCTTCCGGGGATAAGGTGCGGATGAAAGATCAAGACACGTCTGTTTCTTCACCCTGCGGGGAATGTCAGGTTCTGTCGGTTCAAAGGAAGACAGCGTTCCGTCTTCGTAATAGGATGCCTCGTAAAAGCACGGGACATAAACGCCGGGAAGGCGCGCCGCTTTTTTAAGGAAAGCTTTCTTTGACTTTCCCGCCTTTTTCATATCTCTGTAAAGATCGATCAGAGGATCAAGCGCTGTTTCGGAATCTCCGATATAAAAGATGTCAAAAAAAGGGGCCAGAGGCTCCGGATTGTAAACGCAGGGGCCGCCGCCGATCACAATCGGATCGTTTTCGGTGCGCTCCCGGGAATAAAAACCCAGTCCCGAAAGATCAAGAACCTGCAGGATGTTGGAATAGCACAGCTCATATTGTATAGTGAAACCCAGAAAATCAAATTCCTTTATCGGATCCTGGGACTCCAGGGCAAAAAGAGGGATTTTTTCTTCTTTCATGATTTTGTGCAGATCCGGCCACGGAGAATAAACGCGCTCGCACCAGGTATCCGGCCTTTTATTCAGCTGATCGTAAATAATCTGGATGCCGAGATGAGACATCCCGATTTCGTAAACATCCGGAAAGCACATGGCAAACCGGACATCCGTCCGGGTCTTGTCCTTCGTTACGGCATTTATTTCATTTCCAATGTAACGGGCCGGTTTTTCCACGGAAAGAAGGATCCGGTCCGAAAGAAACGGTTCACTCATAATTTTACCTTCTTGCCAGTTCCCTTGTAACATCATCCCACGTAACGCCTTTATCGGCCATCAATACCATCAGATGATAGAGATAATCTGAAATTTCATATTTTATTTCTTCCGGATCGGGATTCTTCGCCGCGATGATAATTTCGGTATTTTCCTCTCCGACCTTTTTCAGGATCTTATCGATGCCCTTGTCAAACAGATAATTCGTATAAGAGCCTTCCTTCGGATGTTCCCTGCGATCCGTGATGACATTGTAAACATTTTCAAAAACATGATAAGGATTGGCATCCTGGTATTCCTTTTTTACAAGAGGAGTAAAAAAGCAGGACCTGTTCCCTGTATGGCAGGCTGCCCCAATCTGCGAAACCTTTGCCAGGATCGTATCCTTGTCACAGTCAATTGTCAGGGATTTCATATACTGAAAATGGCCGGAAGTCTCGCCTTTTGTCCACAAAGCCTGACGGCTTCTGGAAAAATAGGTCATCTTTCCTGTGGAAAGTGTCATGCTGAAACTCTCTTCATTCATATAAGCCATCATCAGAATCTCATCCGTCCGGTAATCCTGGACAATTACGGGAACCAGCCCGTCTTTGTCGAGTTTAAACTCTTTCCATGAAATCCGGCTCTCCGGTATATTCATATGGATGCCCGCCTTCTTGCCCTTGACTTTCAGGGCATTTAAGTCGGTCGTCTTAAGACTCACATATTCTCCGCTGACGCCGGAAACACATCCTGAGGAAAAAAGCTTAAGGACATGTTCTTCGGAGCCATGATTCGTATGCAGGAGGATCGGCAGCTTCGTTTCCTGCGAAAGCTGTTCCTCAATATTGTCAAGCAGCAGGATGCTGCCTGCATATTTATCGATTATATCTTTATTCCTGTCGAACTCTTCTGTTTCCGAAATGCTGACGCAGATTTTCTTTTTGCCGAAGCGATCGGAAACCTCCTTCATAATGTCGATATTTTCCTTTTTTGAACCGTTCAGGACAACACATGAAGCACCGGCATAGATCAGCTTCTTGACGTCTTCTGTTCTCTTGACATTGCCGGCGGCAATGACAGGGATTTCTGAGACTTCGCAGATCTGCCTCAGGTCTTCAATCGCCCGGTCGTGTTCCGAATCCGTATTGGAAAAGTCAAATACGATGATTTTGTCAGCTCCGTTATTGCAGAAAAATGCAGTAAGCTCCAAAAGATCGCCGGAACCGGAGAGATTTTTGTGCCCAAAGCCCGTTACGGCTTTCCCGTCCAGCATATAAAGGCATGGAATAAGATATCTTGTCATTTTACAGGCTTCCTTTCGTCGAAAGTACATCCGTGATCCTGGGATCAGCGGAAACGGCAATATCAAGTGCTTTTGCAAATGCCTTAAAAGACGCTTCTGCAAGATGATGATTGTTGCATCCGTCAAGTTCTTTAATATGCAGGTTCATGGCTGCGTTATTTGCAACGGCAAGAAAGAACTCATGAAACATTTCCGTTTCGAAATCTCCGATTCTGTCGACCGTAAACTTCACATTTTCAGAAAAATAAGCCCGGCCGCTAAGATCAACAGCAGCAAGAACCAGGGTTTCGTCCATCGGAATTATAAAAGAACCGTATCTCCGGATGCCTTTTTTATCGCCGACAGCTTCCGCTATCGCCTGTCCGAGCACAATTCCCGTATCTTCCACCGTGTGATGGCCGTCAACGTCAAGGTCGCCTTTTACCTTTACCGTAAGGTCAAAAAAACCGTGGCGGGCAAAAGCATCCAGCATATGGTCAAAAAAGCCGATTCCGGTTGCAATATCGGCCTTTCCGCTCCCGTCCAGATTCAGTGTTATCCCGACATCCGTTTCTTTCGTCGTTCTCTTTATCTTAGCTGTCCTTACCATGATATCCTCCCTGAAAAGAATCAGCTGAAACGGACATGGATGGAATTCGCATGTGCCGTCAGTCCTTCCGCTTTTGCAAATGTCTCGATATCTTCATGCAGCGGCTCCAGCGCTTCCCTCGAGCTGTATATGATGCTGGATTTTTTTATGAAATCGTCTACGGAAAGAGCCGAAAAGAATTTAGCCGTACCGTTCGTCGGCAGGACGTGGTTCGGCCCGGCAAAATAGTCGCCGAGAGGTTCCGAAGAATTTTCGCCTATGAAGATTGCACCGGCATTTTCAATTTTCGTCATCAGAAGGAACGGATCCTTCGTCACGATCTCCAGATGCTCTGAAGCTATTTCATTTACGGCCCGGATCGCTTCATCCATACTGTCGGCAATCAGGATCCTTCCGAAAGAATCGAGGGACTTGCCGATGATGTCTCTTCTTGAAAGTTTCTCCAGGTATCCGTCGACTTCGGCACTTACCTCATCGGCCAGTTCAGCCGACGTTGTTACCAGAATGGCCGATGCCATTTCGTCATGCTCCGCCTGTGAAAGGAGATCGGCTGCAACATAATGGGCATTTGCGCTTTCGTCTGCAAGTACCAGGATTTCCGAAGGCCCGGCGACAGAATCAATGGAAACATGGCCGTATACTGCGCGTTTTGCAAGCGCAACATAGATATTTCCCGGTCCTGTAATTTTATCGACTTTCGGCAGGCTCTCAGTGCCGTAAGCCATAGCGGCTATGGCCTGTGCTCCGCCAGCCTTATAAACAATATCGGCGCCTGCTTCTTTCGCGGCTACCAGCGTCGTGGAGGTCACTCTGCCGTCTTTTCCGGGCGGTGTGCACATGACGATTTCACGTACTCCCGCAACCTTTGCAGGAATGATATTCATAAGTACGGAGGACGGATAGGCCGCCTTGC
>DCDB01000149.1 GCA_002316215.1 Lachnospiraceae bacterium UBA1066
GGATCTCCCACGCTCCGGACTACCCGTAAAAACTTGATTTCTTTTTCGCTTACGGGTAAAACGGCCTCATGTCGGCGCTCCAGCGAAGTGCCGCCCGCTTTTAAAGCCCTTCCATGCCAAAGGGCGGGATGAAACTTTCTTTTGCTGTCCCGCCTTCCTGGATATAAGCATTTTCTATGCCGATGGAAAGTGCATAATCAACGACTTTTTCATATTCCCGTTTCGTCAGCCGCCGCGCAAGCTCCGGGTACTGTTCCCCGATTCCCGGCATCGGCGTATATTGGTTCATAATGCTGATATAGATGTCATTTCCGTAGGTATCATGAAGATATCTTAAGATTTTCTTCGAATCTTCCGTGTGGCCGGGCAGAATCATATGCCGGACAATCGTCCCGCGCGTCATCATCCCTCGGCTGTCAAAAACAGGCCTTCCCGAAAGTAGAACCATTTCCGCAATCGCCACCGAGGCTGTCTTAAAATAGTCCGGTGCCATTGAGTAGCGGTTCGAAACCGCCGGATCATAGTATTTAAGATCCGGAAGGAAAATGTCGACCGTGCCCTTCATCATTCGGATTGTCTCCGGATTCTCATAGCTTCCGGTATTATAGACCACAGGAATCCGAAGCCGCATCTCTTTTTGAGCGGTAACATTCCTCTCTGTGCCCAAATCTTCTGCTGCACTCAACGCGCTTTCCGCCTGACTAGAACTTTCCGCTGTATTCAACGCGCTTTCCGCCTGACTGAGACTTTCCGCTGTATTCAACGCGCTTTCCGCCTGACTGAGACTTTCCGCTGTATCCGACGCGTTTTCCGCCCTGTCAAGACCTTCCTCTGCACCCGGCACACGCATTTCCGGGAAATCCCCGAGGCGTGCAATCCGGACGGCCTCGACGATCTGGGGCACATAGTGCGTCGGCGTCACAAGATTGATATTGTTGGCTCCTTTATCCTGCAGCTCAAGGAGAATCCGGGCCAGACGTTCAACCGTGATGATTTTTCCCTTCCTGCCGAGGGCGATATCCCTGTTCTGGCAGAAAACGCAGCCCAGAGGACAGCCTGAAAAAAAGACGGCACCCGAGCCCTCTTTTCCTGAAATGCATGGTTCCTCCCACATATGAAGGGCAGCCCGTGCAGCCATGACATCATCCGTCATTCCGCAGCGACCTGCCCTTTTATCATTTCGCATGGCATCGCAATTACGCGCACAAAGCCTGCAGTGATTCAATTCCTTGAACATATTACCAACCAATCCCAACCGTAGTACAATTTAGCAGGCTGGATTCTTCTTCGATTTTTCCAAACTTTCCTGGTTTTCCAAGCTTCCCAGGTTTTCCTGGTTTTCCCAAGTTTTCCTGGTTTTCCCAGGTTTTCCCTGGTTTCCCTGGTTTCCCTGGTTTTCCTGGTTTTCCTGGTTTTCCTGGTTTTCCTGGTTTTCCTGGTTTTCCCAAGTTTTCCTGGTTTTCCCAGGTTTTCCCAGGTTTTCCTGGTTTTCCTGGTTTTCCCAGGTTTTCCCAGGTTTTCCCAAGTTTTCCCAGGTTTTCCCAGGTTTTCCTGGTTTTCCTGGTTTCCCAGCTTTTCCCAGCTTTTTCCGCCTTCCCCGACAAGCCGGCGCCTGCACGAATCAGCCGATTCTCAGCTCGAATTTATCAATTTCCCTCTCCGAAGTGACCCTCTCAATTTCCGCGCCGAGGCCTCTGAGTTTACCCTCGAAATCTTCATACCCTCTCTGGATATAAACGATATCGTCGATGACCGTAAATCCGTCTGCTTCGAGACCTGCGATGACAAGCGCAGCGCCGGCGCGAAGATCCGGCGAGGAAATGCGCGCGCCCGTGAAATTCGGTACGCCGTCGATAATCGCCGTATTGCCTTCCACCTTGATGTTCGCGCCCATGCGCGTCAATTCGTCAACATATTTAAACCGGTTTTCGAAAATGCTTTCCGTTACGATGGACGTCCCGGCCGCCAGCGCCAGCACGACGCTCATCTGCGGCTGCATATCCGTCGGGAATCCGGGATACGGCTGTGTCTTCACGTGCGTCCGGTTCAGCCGCTTTGCCGCAACGACGCGGACGGAATCATCCGATTCCTCCACCTCGCAGCCGATTTCCAGAAGCTTTGCCGTAATAGCCTCGAGATGCTTCGGAATGACATTTTTAATAATAACGTCGCCCTTCGTCGCAGCTGCGGCCATCATATAAGTTCCGGCCTCAATCATGTCGGGCACGATCATATAGTTGCATCCGTGAAATGAAGAAACACCTTTGATACGGATGACGTCGGTTCCCGCGCCCTTAATATCCGCACCCATGCTGTTTAAGAAATTTGCCACATCAACGACATGCGGCTCTTTCGCAGCATTTTCAATAATCGTGCGTCCCTGCGCCCGCGAAGCCGCCATCATGATGTTAATGGTTGCACCGACGGAAACGATATCCATGAAAATATGGGCGCCGACCATATGATCGCACTTGGCGATAATCGTCCCGTGTTCAATGGAAACCTGCGCACCGATAGCACGGAAACCTTTTAAATGCTGATCAATCGGACGGCTGCCGATATTGCATCCGCCCGGAAGCGGCACTTCGGCATTGTTATACTTTCCGAGAAGTGCGCCGAGAAGATAATACGACGCACGTATTTTCTTAATGCATTCATATTCAACCGAACAATCCTGAATTGTGGAACCGTTGATCTTAACTGTATGGCGGTCGATACGGTCGACACGCGCACCGATTCCCTCAATAGCTTCAAGAAGTACATTTATATCATTAACGTCCGGTAAATTTTCCAGAGTTACGACTTCATCCGTCATGATAGCGGCGGAAATAATAGGAAGCGCTGCATTCTTAGCGCCTGCAATCTCAACTTCCCCCACAAGTGGAATTCCGCCTTTTATGACATATTGCTCCATACGCGACCTGCCCTCTTCTTTTTTACCCCAGACTGTTTTCCCCAATAACCCGAAGGTATCGTGCTTATATTAACTTAAAATCACTTTTTTGTAAATATTTATCGGGATTTCTGAGCAAGTGTGAAAAATCGCTCACAAACCGTCAGTTATCGACGAATTTCATCCAGAATATTCTGTAAGGTTGCTTCCTGATTCCAGTTTATTTCTTCAATAGTGTAATCTGCATACTTCTCATAAAGCGGAATCCGCTCCTGATAAATGCTATAAAGCGTCTGTCCTGCCTTGAGGACAACGCCTCTTTTGCGGAAATTCCTGCTCAGCCGGAGTTTCATTTCCTCAAACGGGATCTTAAGATAAATGACTTTCCCGCCATTTTTATAATTTTCCATGGCCTCCCGGCCCAGGACTGCGCTGCCTCCGGTGGCAATCACCGCCCGCTCCGCGTGTATCCCGGCACCGATTTCATTTTCAATGGCAATGAAACCATCCGGTCCTTCCTCATTTATAATCTCAGAAAGAAGCCGTCTTTCCTGTTTCTGGATAACAAGATCCGCATCTATGAAGTCATACCCGAGATATTTTGCCAGCAATACGCCGATGGTGCTTTTCCCCGATCCCGGAAGCCCTGTTAAGATGTAATTCACTTTCCGCTGCCCCTTCTATACTTAGTTTACGCTCCGCTGCCTGTCCCTGCCTTAATTACTTTTCACTGCCTTTTTTGCTTTAATTTTCCCGCTGTCTGTCTTTTCCTTAATTACTTTCACTGTCTTTTTACTTTAATTTCTTCCGCTGTCAGTCGCTGCCTTAATTACTTTCCACTGCCATTTTTGCTTTTATTTTTCTTCCTGCTGCCGCTCTTACGCTTTATTTTTCCTGCCCTGCGGTTCTTTCCCATTCTTTTTTTCAACGCTGTAGCCGAATTTTCCGATATATTTGCCTACGGCACGGTACTCGCCGTGTACATAAACAAGCGGCTTTGCCAGGCTGAAATTAAACTTGTCCCTGCCGTCCATATACCGGTCGTCCACATGAACCGCCAGAACCTTCGCAAGAAAAATTGTATGGGAGCCCAGATCGCGCGTCTTCGTGACGCTGCATTCCAGATTGACCGGAGAGGCCGAAAGCATCGGACAGCTGATATGGGCTGCCGGCTCCGTCTTAAGATGTGCCGTTTCAAATTTATTTTCGTCACGGCCGCTCTTTATGCCGCAGTAATCCGTTGCAAATGCCAGGGACTCCGTCGTTATGTTAATCACGAATACCCCTGTTTCTTTAATATATTCATATGTCAGCCGTGAAGGGCGCACGGAAATGCTGACCATCGGCGGATCGGACGAAACCGTCCGTGTCCACGCAATCGTACAGACATCTTCATCGCCCTTTTTATTTCTTGAAGTCACAAGAACCGCCGGCAGCGGATAAAGCATATTTCCGGGTTTCCATTCTTTCTTTGCCATTTTACCTCCGTAACATACGCCTGTGCAGGCCTTTTCTGTCTTCGCATCCTTCTGCTGTCCCGACAGGCCTTTACTGTCTTCGCACCCTCTGCTGCCCTGTGCAGGCCTTTTCTGTCTTCGCATCCTTCTGCTTCCCGACAGGCCTTTACTGTCTTCGCACCCTCTGCTGTCCTGTGCAGGCCTTTTCTGTCTTCGCATCCTTCTGCTGTCCCGACAGGCCTTTACTGTCTTCGCACCCTCTGCTTCCCTGTGCAGACCCCTGTTATTTACGTCTGCTGCAGGCTTTGCATAAAGGCCGGGATCAGCTGTTTCTTCCGGGACACCACCTGCGGCAGCACGCAGCGGCCCTCCTTTACCTCTTTTGCAAAGCTCTCTTTCACGAGCGCTTCGCTTCCCTTTCCAAAGGAAAGCAGCATGGTATCTTCTGTCAGGATATTCGTCAGCATCAGGAAGACCATCTGGATCCCGTTCTTGCCGCATTCCATTTCCAGCTGAGGCTGCAGCTTATCCGCGATTTCCTCTAGCTCTTCGCTGTCCATGGAGCTGATCTGGCCGACGCCGAAAACTGTTTCTCCGAAAATGAACTTCTTGAAGTCCTGATGCAGAATCTCATCCGGTGTCTTATTTTTCAGATTGCTTCCGGCACGGAACATTTCCTTGGCGTATTCTTCAATATTGATACCGGCGATTTCCGCAAGATCCTCCGCAGACTGCCGGTCTCTTTTGGTGCAGGTCGGAGAACGGAACATCAGGGTATCGGAAATTATCGCCGAGCATAAAAGCCCCGCGATTACCGGCGGGATCCCGATGCTGTTCTCATGGAACATTTTCGTCAGGATCGTGGCCGTACAGCCGACCGGCTCGCCGCGGAAGAAAACAGGCTGAAGCGTTTCCACTGTCCCGATCCTGTGATGATCGATAATCTCCAGTATTTCCGCCTCCTCCAGGTTTTCGACAGCCTGGGATTTCTCCGTATGGTCAACCAGAATGACTTTTTTCTTGTTCATATTGATAAGACTGCGCCGGGAAATCATCCCGAGATATTTGCCCTTGCGATCCAGTATGGGGAAATCATGGAACCGTACCTTTCCCATGGTTTCCTTAATATCGTCCACATAATCGTCTATGCGGAAAGTCAGAAGTTCTTCCCGCTTCATCAGGAACCTTGCCGGAATCGACTGGTTGATCAGACGGGCTACTGTGTACGTATCAAACTTCGTACAGATCACCACGCAGCTCTTCTCTTCGGCAAGCCGGATCACCGCTTCTGAAGCATTTTCCGTCAGGCAAATGACAATACAGCTTGCGCCGCATTCAATCGCCTGAAGCTGGGAATCCTCCCGGTCGCTTAAGATAACGAGATCGTCCTTTTCCATAAAAGACGCCAGGTGTTCCGGCATCGCCGCTCCCACCAGCACTTTCCCTTTGGAAAAATAAGCATGCTCATTTCCAATGATGACGGTTCCGTTGATTGTCTCCGCAATATCGTAATATTTTGTTTTTGCTTCGGACATAATGGTTTTCGTGTAGGCATCCATATAATACCGCGCGATGTCGCCTACCGTCAGTATCCCCTGAAGCGTATTGTCTTTGTTCATGACCGGAAGTGTCACCGCTCCGCTTTCCTTCATGTATTCCCATGCAATCCGGATCGTGATATCGTCAGGAGCTCCTTCCGTTTCCTCGATTTTCAGGTCGCTTACCTGGGTTCCCACATTCGGCATATAATCGGGAGCATCCACGCCAAAGTGCCGGAGGACAAATTCGGTCTCCTCATTGATCTGGCCTGCACGCCTTGCCTTGTAACGGCTGGTGCCGCTCAGTCTGTTTTTTAGATAAGCATAAGAAATAGCCGAGCAAATTGAGTCTGTATCCGGATTTTTATGTCCGACGATAAAAACACTGTCCTCTCCCATAATATCTCCCTGCCTTTTATAAAATGAATTTCTTTTCCGAATCTGTTTTTCCGGGTCTGATTTCCGATCCGGATTTCCGATCCCGCTGCCCCGTTTCTCTCAAACGGACTTCTGCTGCCGCGATGAAAAAAAATTCTTCCGATCATCCCGGCCGCAGGCAAGCTCCAGCTTCTTCTTCCGGCTGAACCTCTTTATCGCGTATTCGCGGGACATGGCTTCTTCCTTCGTTTCAAATGCCTCGAAGTAAAGGAGCGTGACCGGCCTGCGGCTTTTCGTATATTTTGCGCCTTTTCCCGCATTGTGCGCAAAAAGTCGTTTCTCAATATCATTCGTCCAGCCTGTATACAGCGTACCGTCCGCGCATTTCAGGATATAGGTATAATTCTGCTTCATGCTTCCCGGCCGGCCGCAGCAATATCCAGTTCTACGGGGCAGTGGTCCGATCCATACACATCTGCCAGGATTTTTGCATCCTTAAGACACCCTTTAAGTGCTTCCGATACGATAAAATAGTCTATGCGCCATCCGGCATTATTTTCACGCGCATGAAAACGGT
Organism: Lachnospiraceae bacterium UBA1066; assembly: GCA_002316215.1. Taxonomy (GTDB): domain Bacteria; phylum Bacillota; class Clostridia; order Lachnospirales; family Lachnospiraceae; genus Chordicoccus. The sequence continues at coordinate 6,844 of DCDB01000149.1, forward strand.
AAGACCACCAGGAATAGATTCCGGCTTCATCCGGATGAAAATAACGGAAGGTGTCCACGAAGCCGCTCTTAAGAACCTCTGTCATCTTAGCGCGTTCCTCATCCGTAAATCCCGCATTCTTGCGGTTGGACTTCGGATTTTTTATGTCAATTTCCTCATGCGCCACATTAAGATCCCCGCACCAGATCACCGGCTTCTTCTTTTCAAGCTCTTTCATGCAGCGAAGAAAATCATCTTCCCACTTCATACGGTAATCAAGACGCACAAGACCTTCCTGGGAATTCGGGGTATAAACATTTACCAGATAAAAATCAGGATATTCCAGCGCAATCACCCGTCCTTCATGATCATGCTCCGGAATTCCCAGGCCGTACATAACGGACAGGGGCTTCATTTTCGTAAAAACCGCCGTTCCGGAATAACCTTTTTTCTCGGCATAATTCCAGTACTGTTCATACCCCTCAGGCTGAAATTCGATCTGGCCTGCCTGAAGCTTGGTTTCCTGAAGACAGACAATATCGGCATCACAGGAATCAAAAAATTCCGTGAAATTTTTCTTCATGACGGCCCGGAGACCGTTTACGTTCCATGAAATGAATTTCACTTCTCCGCATCCTCAGCCGCTTCGTCCGCTAATTCGTCAGCGAAATCTTCCGCGGTTATTTCATCTTCGGCATTCTTCTTGCCGCAGATGCATTTTACCAGCATAAAGATTCCGGCTCCTGCTAAAAGAACTGTTCCCGCGATAATAAGATAGTCTGTCAGTGTAAGCTTGCGCTCTTTGATTTCGTCGACCTTTTCCTTCATATTATCCATAGCAGCCTCGTATCCGGCCTTAAATCCCGCAATGGCGCCTGAGTTCCGGATATCCGTATAAACATCCTTTCCGCGCGATTTAAGGTTCTCAATCGTGCCCGTTCCGTCAGTCTTAATCTTTTCCACATAGTTCTTTAATTCATCCACATAATCCATCTTAATACCTCCTGTTTTTGTTTATATCTGTTGCCATTTTTATCTGTTGCTGCTTTATCTGTTGCTAAATTTATTTGTCGCTGCTTTATCTCTTGCTGCTTTATCTGTTGCTACTTTATCTGTTGCTACTTTATCTGTTGCTGAATTTATCTGTTGCTGAATTTATCTGTTGCTGAATTTATCTGTTGCTGAATTTATCTGTTGCTGCTTTATCTGTTGCTACTTTATCTGTTGCTGAATTTATCTGTTGCTGAATTATCTGTCGCTGCTTTATCTCTTACTAAATTTATTCGTTTCTATCTTTGCTTTTTTATACAATGAAGCAAATATCAAAGGCCAGGTATTTCCCTCCTTTGAAAATCTCATCTTTTAATACGCTCGAATAAAAAAAACAAGCATCATTTTCTGAAATATTTTATAGGATGATTTCCATTTCTTTCTTCAGCATCTGCATTCCCTGCTTTTCATAAAACTTCATAGCAGCCGGATTGCAGGCCCAGACATTCAGCGTCAGATGGTAGCATCCCGCTTCTTTTGCATACTGTTTCACATAATTATAAAGCAGCTGTCCGACACCCCGGCCGCGCATTTTTTCGTCGACGCAGAGATCATCGATATACAGCGTCTTTATCGGTGAAAGCATGCTGCTTCCGTCGGGCTGGCTGATGACACAGAAACTGTATCCGCACACATATCCGTCCTCATCCACAGCAACAAAAACAGGCCGGCAGTCATCTTCAATAATTATCGACAGCTGGCCGTCATTATACTTTTTCGCACCGTCGAGAAAAATATCAGGACGGCCTTGATGGTGGACTTCTTCCACCTGCGTAAGAAGATCTTTAATGCGCCCTGCATCCGCCTGGGACGCCCTTCTGACAGAAAGCTTCATTTCGTCAAATACCTCCTTTAGATTATATCCCATTCCCGGCGGGTTTACCATAATTTTATCATCCCCGCCCACTGATTCATTTTTCGCTTCCATGCATAAAATGCACTTTTCAGCCTCATGAGCATAATTTCTACGCTCCGCATTCATGCATTTTCCGCATCCCGCGTAAAAATGCACTTTTCAGCCTCATGAGCATAATTTCTGCGCTCCGCATTCATGCATTTTCCGCATCCCTGCTTTAATTCACGGAACCGCAGGATGAAGCGATACGTCTTCGAGATACAATTCCGCAACTTTCCGGAAGTTATCAATGCTGGCCATGATATCTCCGCTCTTCTCCAGCCGGTGGCCGACATCCCTGAATTTTACCAGACGCAATTCGTTTTCCCTGCAGAAAGCCTCAAGCTTTGCAGGCTCCAGCCACTTATCCGCCGTTCCCTGAAGAACCGCCGCCACACAGCTCTTCTTCATATAAGGAAAAGTCTCTTCCAGCGGTGTCAGAAAAATATGCCGGACCGGCACTTTTGTCTTTCCCGCAAGCCATCCGGCCGCAACCGTTCCCATACTTTTGGAAATGAAAACCGCTTCTTTATAAGAATCCAGTCCCGCGGCCTTTGCCTGGGCAAGAATTGACCTTTCAATTTTCTCATAGACCCGCGCATCCGGCTTTCCCTCGAAATCCGTTTCCGGATAAGTGAGGTTCAGGACGTCGTAGCCGCTGTCCCTGTAGATACAATTTGCAAAATAAAGAAGAGGCAAATCGCAGCTGTACCGTTTTCCCGGAAATAACACCGCTATTTTTTCAGACATATCTTTCTCCTGTGCCTTGCATAAATATCACTCTGAATCTTACTCCGTTTTTAATGATTCTGCAACTTCGATGCCAAATGGCTGCGTAAATACTCAAATCGAAAAAATCAAGAAGAAAAATTGACAAATTTAATAATTAGTTTTATAATGGCGTGCATTAGGGATTTGACATCTTATGTTATGCTTAATATATAGTTACTGTTCACATGTGTGATTCAGAGGAGGATTGAATTATTATGACACCAGTTAAAAAATCAACCGCAAAGAAAACTGCTAAAAATGCTGCACCGGTAAAAGCTGTTGCTGAGACCGTAAAAGCTGCTGTTGAAAAGACAGCTGCCACAGTCAAAGAATCTACACCGGTAAAAGCTGTCGAGGCTGCAAAAGAAGCGGCAAAGGAAGCTGTAAAAGTTCCGGCTAAAGAAGCTGCTCCGGCTAAAGAAGCCGCTCCGGCTAAGAAAGCTGCTCCGGCCAAGAAGGCCGCTCCGGCTAAGAAAGCTGCTCCGGAAGTAAAGGCTTCTGTAGTTGTTGAATTCGCCGGCAAGCAGAGCGTTGTAAGTGAAATCGTAGAAAAAGCTGAAAAGGCTTTTGCTGCTTCCCACAAAGACGTTGAAGTAAAAACATTTGACGTCTATGTGAAACCGGAAGAAAATGCCGCTTACTATGTTGTTAACGGAGAAGGTTCTGACGACTTCAAGATCGAGCTTTAATCTTCAGGTTATCATAATAAGTAAAAACACAGTTGCTTCGGCAGCTGTGTTTTTTTATGTGCTATGGGATGGGCGTCAAAAGTGCCTTTTCACGCCTGCGATACTTCGTATTGCCCCGTCGCTACACGTTTTCCTCCCCCGTATTTTGTCGCCTGCCTCATGCTGTATCTTTAACCGCACAAAAAGGCCGCTGCAGACGAATAGCCGCAACGGCCTTTTGATATCATAACCACACGATCTTTATCATTTGTTTACTATCCATTCGGTAAATATCCGATTCTGCGTTATACTGTCGAAAATACTTTACTGGAAGCCTCCAACGGCCTGGTAATAATTTCCGCTGTCGGTATATCCGTAATTTCCTGTATAAGCAGGATCTGTAGGATCCACGCACTGGCCTTCCACCATGTAAGGCTGCGGAATATGGCTGACCGGTTCCGCAAGGTTATCGCCTACATACAGATGCGTATATTCTGTTACAAATTCATATATCCAGTAAGCATTCCGTACGGCAAGACGGATGCAGCCGTGAGACTGTCTTGTTCCGAGAAGATTATACGTACCAGGATCCAGGTTGTGGTCATTTGCCGAGCCACAGGCAACAGAATGGAAATATTCACCGCAGTTCTGCCATCCGGTACCGCTGTATCCTGCCGCTGCATTCGAGATCAGCGCACAGGAAGCATACTGTCCGTAAGACGGTCCCATAAGCTCCTGCCACCGGCTTGCCGTTACAATACGGCGGTCACCGGCATCTGTCTGACGGTTATCATAGGTAGCTCCTGGTGAGCACAGGCAGGCAAATACAGGAAGATTCCAATCACTCGTTCCCGGATACTTCGTATAAACCGTCACCGTAGACGGCTCAATACGGTCAACCGTAACATAATAGCTGCAGTTAGGGCAGGCTTCTCCTCTTGTCTTGCTCTGTTTTGTTCCAAACAGATCCATGAGGTACGGGCGTGAATCGTTGGCTCTGCCTTCAAGTCCCCTATAATAGTAATAATATGACCCGTATTTCTCCCAGCCGGTAACTGCATCCCCATTACTGTCGCAATAATAGTTCCCGTTATCAACAAAAGCATTTGTCAGAACAACACCCGGCCAGACATAATAACGATAATTGCTGCCGTTGGAAAGCTGCCATCCCGATGCATAGACCGGAGTTGTAATATAGAATTTCTGGGCTGTGGACAGATTTGACGTCCACTGCTGAATATTAGAATGCGGCTTGAAAATAGCAGCATAAATATCCAGTACCATGCCACTGGCCTTATTAAAGAAATAATAGCTTCCGTCACCATCCCCTGTATCTACAGGTTTCCATTTCTGGGCATCCGAATTATTTCCTACATACTGCTGTATATTTGCGCCTGACGCCTTGCTTCCGCCGAGAACATCCAGATATTTTCCGGTTCCTGCGCACTGTATCGTATAATAACCGCCACCGACATCTGTAAACACAAATCTCTGGCATCCCTGGCCATTTTCATAATATAGCTGCACATTTGCGAAGTTACTCGTAGAATAATTATCAACATCCAGGCATAAATTGATGTTTCCTTTACTGAGAATGCTCACTTCTGTACCAGTTCTTACAGGGAGTGCGCTCTGGCTGGCAAAAACCCACTTCTGGGCAGATGAACCGTTGGGCGACCACATCTGGACATTTTCCCCGGACATAGCAATGCCTGCGTAAACATCCAGTGCATTTCCGCTTCCCGATCCGATAATCTTATAAGTTCCATCCGCATACTGTGTAATTCTAAAAAGCTGAGCCGGTGACCCGTTCTGTGTATACTGCTGAACATTCGCTCCGGATGCTGTACTTCCCCCTGAGACATCCACTGATTTCTCTGAACCTGCATTCAAAATGCGATAAAGATTGCCATAACCTACAGGCACAACGTAGAATTTCTGTGCTATTGATCCGTTAGACGAATAAATCTGTATATTCTGTCCGTTATATGCATATCCTCCGGAAACATCCAGTACTAAATTCTGGTCAAGACCTGACTCAATAGTATACAGCCCGCCGGAAACCCCTGTCGATGCCGGATCCGCCACTACAGAAAAAGCAAAGCGCTGTGCTTTTGATGCATTTGATGAATAAAGCTGAAGATTCGTTCCGGCTGCTGCAGAACCGGCCAGAACATCGAATACAAAGCTCTGATCAGCAACGGAAACGATAGACACATACTTGCTGTCCTGGCCTGAAACACGGATATACCATTGCTGAGAATCTGCTCCCGTATAGGATTTCTGGCAGATATTGTCCCAATTGCTCGGATTGCTGTCACTGATTGAAAGAGCCTTACCTGAACAATAGGCCTGGATTTCATACTTTCCAGCCGCCGCGTCCGTCGGTATGACATAAAAGATTTCACCGTCACGGTCGTCCGAAGTGTTAATTTCCGCATTTGCGCTTTCGTTGACTGAAGCAGCGCTTATGTTCACGGAAACTGAAGAAGAAAGTGCGGAACTAATCCTATAGCATCCTTTTGCGATTTTTGCATCAGCGCCGGCCGTATCCGCTGTCCCTACAAGAGCCGCAGTTCCTTCTGGTTCAACAGAAGCCGCAGCAGCCACATTGTAGACTGCATCCGCTGCACTCTTAATATCAGCCGGTATTCCGTCTGTTACATATGAAATGACAGAAGAGCTGTCGGCCGTAAGAACGCCGTTTTCGTCATACATCGCAGGACTGTAGGCAAACGCCGGAGCGGTCTTTTCAATTTTCGAAAGGACATCCGAATTTTCAAAATAGAAGACATTTCCTTTTGCCTTGTCAAGATAAAATGCCTTATCCGCAACAGAAGCAGGTGCATTTACCGTACTAAAAGCAACTGCAAGCGGATTTACAAATGAATTAAAAGCTTTCTCTTCAATTGTGTTAAGGCCATCCGGTATAACAACGGTTTTCAGGTTCTTAACACTGCTGAAAGCCATAGCTGCCACAGAGGACGTTCCGGCCGGAATAACATACAAATCCGCTTCCAGAGCCGCCGGATAGAGTACCAGCGTGCTTTCGGAACCATTTACTGAAAAAAGCACTCCGCTCTTTACGATAAAATCCGTATTCCCGTCAGCTGCACTGACAGAGGTAAGATCCGGAAGATCCTGGCCTCCAAATGATTTCACAGACGCAGAAATCGTAAGTGTCTTAACTCCCGATTTTGAAAGCGCTCCTGCCGCTACGGATGTTACGCTGTAATAGGCTGTTCCGTCCGAAGCCGTTGCAGGAACAGTAAGATCGGTCCCCGTAAAGCTTTCAGAAAGTCCCGAAAGAGACGCTTCCGAATCCGATGTCTTCGTAAAAATAAAATTACCGTCTGTAAAGGAAGTTTCCTGAGTTGCTGCGGCCGCAGTTCCGGCAGAATCCGACCCTGTCAAAGACGCTTCTTCTGTAGCAGAAGCAGAAGATACCGCGGCAGAAGCAGTCGAAGAAGTTCCGGCAAATGCCGTAACACCTGTGAATCCAGACGCCAGCATCGCTGCCGTTAAAACAAATGCCATAAGCTTATTTTTCATAACCTTCTCCTTTAAAAACATTTAGAAGCATAACTTTTAGCATAATATTATGGTAACTGCACATAGCTATACATTATCTCATTTCACATAATTTTTCAAGTATATTCCGCAGTGAAAACAAAAACAGGAAATCCTTATAGGATTTCCTGTTCTCATTCGTGCCCAGTTCCGGAATCGAACCAGAGACACGAGGATTTTCAGTCCTCTGCTCTACCAACTGAGCTAACTGGGCATGACTGCGGGTACTTGTACCTGCTAGTAGCGGGGACAGGATTTGAACCTGTGACCTTCGGGTTATGAGCCCGA